>JAWOHC010000021.1:0-3902 GCA_046496275.1 Gillisia sp. | reverse complement strand
GGCGAATTTAACCGGAAATACCGTTTGGGAAAATAGCGGCGACGAACACGTAAATGCAAGCAGCACGATACCTAAAATTCTTCCTGGGAAAGTCCCGGTAAAATTGGAGAGAGCTCTCATAATTTGTAATGAATTTTGATTCTGTTTAAAATTCCGGCCGCTGTGATCAGGTAATTCTTACTGACTAAATTTCTTCCAAAATTAAGCTTTATAAATCGATTCCAAAAAAGGAAAACCGTAACGCAACGTCTCGACTGCGCTCGACGTGACATTTCATCGACTGCGCTCGACGTGACATTTCCCCAACTGCGCTCGACGTTACATTTCCCCGACTGCGCTCGACGTGACATTTCCCCGACTGCGCCCGACATGACATTTCCCCGACTGCGCCCGACGTGACATTTCCCCGACTGCGCCCGACGTGACATTTCCCCGACTGCGCCCGACACTTCATTTTTTGTATAATTATAACTCTTAGGCATCTTACCGGGGATATTCCATCACCTTTCAATAATTTATTCCGAATAAATCCTTCAGAAAAAAAGCTTTAAAAAAAGTTATGTTATAGAGCTCCGCTAAGAATTGCCGTTTTGATTCGTAACTTTTTAACCACTAAGCACACCAAGAAAAAATAATGATTAAACAAGAACCAACTGGAAGTTCATTGAATTGGAAATTAGAATGGGACTACTTGACAAAAGTGCCGAATTGAACAAAAAGACTTTGCGACCTTTGTAGAAACTTTGTGCCCTTTGTGGTTAAAGAAAGTACCTTTCTACAATTTTATAAAACAGAGCCAAAAAAATTGATTTATTTCCCCGGCATTGAATTATAGGCCTCAAGATTTTTTTTCAGCATTGCGATGATATCCTCCCGCAGACTTTCAGGCTCCAGCACTTTTACCTGATCTCCGTGAGAAAGGATCTCCATTTTAAAATCGTGGGTGGGTGCGAGGAAATATTCAAAACGGTGCTCATTTTTGTCTTTCAGGATTTCCTGCTGACTCGCGTGCAGTGGCAAGGAATTGATGTAACGGCCTTCCTGAGGTGTAAACGAAAGCACGATTTTTTGAGGTTTTTCCCCGGTACCGTTAATGATCCCGAAATTATCCCGAAACTCCCCCACCGGGTCATACTCCTTTATCTCCCTGAATTTCCTGCCACTTATTTCAAGGCTGCTGATTCTGTCTAAACTGAAATTCTTGATTTTTTCATCCTGTGTATCCTGAGCCAGAAGATACCAACGGTTGCGCGCTTCCTTTATAGCAATTGGTCGAACCGTCCTTTTGGTGAGAGAAGAATCGTTATACTTTTGATAGGTGTAACTCACCTCCAAACTGTTCCGGATCGCGTGCAGGAGTCCGTGCATATGTTCTGTACCAAGGGCTTTTCTGTTCTCAAAGATGAGATGATTCCCAAAACTGTTCCCCATTTTAATGGCATTAAAAAGGTCGAAAGTTTCCATAAGCCTTTCAGATTGGGCTTCCCTCCCATCTTCTGCGATATAATACAGGTTTTGGGATTTGTCACATTTGATCTCTATTTTGTAACTCCTGTTAATCTCTACCATATCCCGCTGAAAGGTGCGGATAGAACAGGTAAGTTTATCTTCGGACAGGGTTTCCTGTAAGCGTAAAAAATTCTGAATATCTTCAAAAGTTGAAGGACGTTTGGAGAGTTGATGTATAATAAAGCGATGCCGTTGTAATCCTTCCTGTCTTGACATAAATTAAATTTTAAAAAAATCGATCAGTACTATCCGGTTAAGATTCAGGATGGTTCCGCCTTTGGCGTAACTGCAAGAATCAAGTTTCTCTAGAGCGCTGGTGCGCACTATATCTAAAAATATAACTTTGTAATAAATCAAAGAAGGCACCTTTAGACCCTATTGTTCACTGGTGCATTATAGCCCCAAATCAAGTTTGGGCACGCATGCTTTTAGATATCCAATTGGTGGCATAGACCCCTTATGATAGAATATTGTTTTAAAGCCATGCCAAAGGCACCTTCTTCTTAAATCATATATTATGCACAAGTTATTTAAATTAAATGGATGCGGAATAGATATTTCCGCAAAAGAACATGTAGTGGCAGTCCCTGAAGGCAGGGACAAGCAAAGCGTTAGGACCTTTGGTACCTACACAGAAGATTTACACCAACTGGCCAAATGGCTATTAAAATGTAAAGTAGATTCTATTGCTATGGAATCCACCGGTGTTTATTGGTATCACCTGTACACGGTACTATTGGAATATAATTTTGAAGTATTCCTTGTAAATGCCTACCATGTAAAAAATGTGCCAGGTCGTAAAAGCGATGTTTCTGACGCCCAATGGCTACGGGATCTACATACTTATGGTTTATTGAAAAGCTGCTTTCAACCCGATAATCTAACAAGGGAACTACGGGATTATGTAAGGTTGAGAAAAACCATAATCAAAGACATGACCACCCAAATACAGCGTGCTCAAAAAGCCCTGGAATTGATGAATATAAAACTTACACAGGTAATGCGGGATATAACGGGGAAATCCGGTTCTCGAATGGTTACGGCGATACTGGACGGAGAAAGGGATCCGCAAGTATTGCTAACATATGCGGATAAAAGATTAAAAGCTTCCAAAAAAGACATACTCAAAGCCTTAAAAGGCAATTGGAGGCAGGAACAACTATTCAATCTTGGAATTGCATGGGAGCATTATGGATTTCTTGTGAAACAGCTTACTCAATGTGACGAGCAGGCCGAAAAAACATTGACTAAATTTGAGACATTGGAGAAAGCTCAGGAACTTAAGAATACCCAAAGGAAGTCCAAAAATCAACCTACTTTTAATGTTAGGAATTATTTGTTCCAAATCTTCGGTGTTGATGTGACGGCTATAGATGGTTTCAACAGGACCACCGCACTTACAGTATTTTCCGAAACAGGACCACACTTGATGGAGAAGTTCACCACGGAGAAGAGATTCTTGTCATGGCTGAACTTGGTGCCCGACAACAAAATAACCGGGGGCAAGATAATCTACAGCAAGGTCAAAAGGAAGAAAAACAAAGCTGGACAATCTTTCAGGGAAGCAGCCAATGGCTTATGGAATTCAAAAAGCCCATTAGGAGAGTATCTCAAAAAAAAGAAAGCCAAATCAGGCGGGAATAGGGCGATAGTTGCCACGGCAAGAAAAATAGCTTCTATTTATTACAAAATGGTAACCGAACAAGTAGCTTTCGACCAAAACATATTAGCAATAAAAACTAAAGAAAACCTGATCAGAAAACTAGCTTATCTAGAAAAAAGTATCGAATTAACGAAATTGCAACTATCTGCATAACAGGCATTTACCGAAAGTGTTATATGATAGAACAAAGACTTGTTTCCAATTAACTGATAAACATTTAGTTACAATGCTAATTTTTTCAGCACACTGTAATTATCAGCATATTTTAAAAAATTTATAAAAGCAAGGTCTGTTTTTAAAAATCTCCTAAGAATGCCCACTACAGGCGTGGTTTCAGATTTAATAAAAATGTTTACCGGATCATCTAAATTAAAGAATTGGACTATCGAATAGGACTTTCAGGAGTTGTTTTCAAACCGCCTTGAGGTGGTGATTTAAAGAGAATTGGTATTGAGCGTCAAGGTCAAAGCAAGTTCATAATCGCTTGTAGGATTAGTGATTGTAAGGTGTGGTTATAGGAGTTGAACGCAAGTGAACCCTTATTGAGGTGTCGAAAATAACTTTTACTGTGTCAAAATCAATGGGGTCAGCGACTCAAAGAGACGAAAGTGTAGCGGAGAACCTTATTCCTGGCTACCCGACACACGGCATAAAGAGGGCAGGACCTATAACTAGGCTCTAATAAGGAACAGGAGAACCAAATTCAAGATGTTAAGCAAGAACGCTAACT
>JAWOHC010000350.1:0-4475 GCA_046496275.1 Gillisia sp. | reverse complement strand
AAATTATGAGTATAATAATCAATATTCACGCCCGTCAAATTTTTGACTCAAGAGGAAATCCTACCGTTGAAGTAGATGTAACCACAGAGAATGGTATTCTTGGAAGAGCAGCAGTGCCTTCCGGTGCTTCAACAGGTGAACATGAAGCTGTAGAGTTACGTGACGGAGGAAGTGATTATATGGGGAAAGGAGTTTTAAAAGCGGTAGAAAATGTGAATACAATCCTGGCAGAAGAACTATTGGGATATTCAGTTTTCGATCAAAATATAATCGATCAGGCTATGATCGAATTGGATGGAACTCCAAATAAAGCAAATTTGGGTGCAAATGCTATTCTTGGTGTTTCTATGGCTGTGGCAAAAGCAGCCGCCAATGAATTGAATATGCCATTGTACCGATATCTGGGTGGAGTAAGCGCAAATACGCTTCCTGTGCCTATGATGAACATTATAAACGGAGGTTCTCACAGTGATGCGCCTATAGCGTTTCAGGAATTTATGATCATGCCCGTTAAGGCAAAGAATTTTTCACACGCGCTAAAAATGGGGACTGAAATCTTCCATAATCTTAAAAAAGTGCTTCACGATAGAGGGTTGAGTACAGCAGTGGGTGATGAAGGTGGGTTTGCTCCTACCTTAGATGGAACTGAAGATGCTCTTGATACCATTTTGCTTGCGATTAAGAATGCGGGTTATAAAGGCGGAGATGAAGTGATGATCGCTTTAGATTGCGCTGCAGCCGAATTTTATGTAAATGGAAAATATGATTATTCCAAATTTGAAGGAACTTCAGGAAAAATTAGAAGTAGTGAAGAACAAGCAGATTATCTAGCTGAATTGGCTTCTAAATATCCTATCATCTCCATTGAAGATGGAATGGATGAAAATGATTGGGATGGATGGAAATATTTAACCGATAAAATTGGTGATAAAGTTCAGTTGGTAGGAGATGATTTGTTTGTAACCAATGTTGAGCGTTTAGGTAGAGGGATAAAAGAAGGTATAGGAAACTCAATTCTTATAAAACTTAACCAAATAGGTACAATAAGCGAAACAATTGCGGCAGTTAATATGGCTAAAAATGCCGGATATACCTCTGTAATTTCGCATCGTTCCGGAGAAACGGAAGATAGCATCATTGCCGATCTTGCCGTTGCTTTAAACACAGGTCAAATCAAAACAGGATCTGCTTCCAGAAGTGACCGGATGGCCAAATACAATCAATTATTAAGAATTGAAGAAGAATTGGGTAGCATTGGATATTTTCCACAGGAGAACGCTTTTAAGTTATAAAAAAAAATACAGTTTTGTAAAAGCCTCTCTAATTTGGAGAGGCTTTTGTCGTTTAAAAAACTTCCTGTTGAATTATATATCTTCAAAAAAATCTTTGTTGCTATTCCTATATTGATAAATTTAACTGTAAAAACTACTTTTATTTCACTTTTAGACGAAATTGAACACGCTATATAGCAGTGTTTTCGAACGATTTTTTGTATTTTAGCAGTGTAAGATTAATCATAAAAAAGTAATTATAAGAGTATGTCAAAAGTTGCTACGATAGAGATAGATGGGAAAAAATATGAATTCCCGGTAACCATTGGAACAGAAAATGAAGTTGCCATTGATATTAAGAGTTTAAGAGGAGAAACAGGTGCAATAACCCTGGATCCGGGATTTAAGAATACAGGAAGTTGTGAAAGCGCTATCACATTCCTGGATGGAGAAAAAGGAATCCTGCGTTACAGAGGTTATTCAATTGAAGATTTGGCAGAAAAAGCCGACTTCCTTGAAGTTGTATTTTTGTTGATTTTCGGAGAATTACCAACAAAAAAAGAATTGGATAGTTTTAAAGAGGATATTCTGGCCCAAAGTGGCGTTAATGATGACATGAAGAAGGTCATAGCAGGTTTCCCAAGCACAGCTCACCCAATGGGGGTACTTTCCTCCCTGACCAGCGCTCTTACCGCCTTCAATCCAAAATCTGTAAACGTAGATTCTGAAGAAGATATGTACAAAGCCATTGTAAAAACTTTGGCCAAATTTCCAACAATTGCTGCGTGGACGTTACGCAATAGAAACGACCTTCCTTTAAGAAACAGGGACAAGAATCTTGGTTTTGAAGAAAGTTTGCTAAAAATGATGTTTGAAAAACCTGGAGAAGAATACAAACTAAATCCTGTAGTGGTAGATGGGTTGAATAAATTGTTGATTCTTCACGCAGATCACGAACAAAACTGTTCTACTGCAACGGTGAGAATTGTAGGTTCTTCTCAAGCCGGATTATTCGCATCTATTTCTGCAGGGGTTTCTGCTCTATGGGGGCCACTTCACGGAGGAGCTAATCAGGCGGTTATAGAAATGCTTGAAGAAATTCAAAATGACGGAGGAGATACTTCTAAATTTATAGCAAAAGCAAAAGATAAAGAGGATCCATTTAGATTGATGGGCTTTGGACATAGAGTTTACAAAAATTTTGATCCCCGTGCAAAGATTATCAAAAAAGCAGCCGATGATATTTTAGATGCTTTAGGAATAGATGACCCGATTTTGGATATTGCAAAAGGTCTTGAAAAAGCTGCATTGGAAGATGAGTATTTCATAGAACGTAAATTATATCCAAACGTAGATTTCTACTCAGGGATTATTTACCGTGCCATGGGAATTCCAACGGAAATGTTCACCGTTATGTTTGCCGTAGGACGACTTCCAGGTTGGATCGCACAATGGAGAGAAATGCGCCAGGGAAAAGAGCCAATTGGACGGCCTCGCCAGGTTTACGTAGGCGAAAAGCTTCGTAGTTTTAAGGAATTGGATAATAGATAAATAATCATTTTATAGTATACGAAAGCTCCATCTTTGAATGGAGCTTTTTTTATTGAAAAAACCGAAAATACACTATTCAATTAAATTTAAAACATTCTTTTACAGCCAAGCTTTTTTTATATTTACAAAAAATGCGAAACAGCAATGTTGAAATTAAATATAACAAGTGAAACCGCCCCTTTAAAGTCAGTGGTATTGGGCACTGCCAAAAGTAATGGTCCCGTACCAAAGCTAGAGGAAGCTTATGACCCGAAATCGGCAGAATTCATAAAATCCGGTACCTACCCTAGAGAAGAGGATATGGTTTTGGAAATGGAAGCCGTAGCTACTGTTCTTGAGAAATATAATGTTGAGGTCTTTAGACCTAAAGTTATTGAAGATTATAACCAGATCTTCGCCCGTGATATCGCCTTTGTAATCGAGGATAAGTTTATAATTGCCAATATTTTACCGGATAGGGATGAAGAAATTGAAGCTATCAAGCACGTAATCGACAAAATTGATCCTAAAAAGGTGATTACCTTACCCGAAGACGCCCATATTGAAGGGGGAGATGTAATGCCATATAAAAATTATATTCTTGTTGGCACCTATAAAGGAGATGATTATAAGGAATTTATAACTGCACGCACAAATATGAAAGCGGTTGCGGCTCTTAAGGAATTATTCCCAAATAAGCAGGTCGTTTCCTTCAGTCTAAGAAAATCAAACACCAAAGCCAGGGAAAATGCTTTGCACCTGGATTGCTGCTTTCAGCCCGTTGGAAAAGATAAAGCGATTATTTATAAAGGCGGATTTTTAATTGAAGAAGAATATGAATGGTTGGTGAATCTCTTCGGAAGGGATAATATTTTTGAAATAACACAGGATGAAATGTATGACATGAATTCCAATATTTTTTCTATTTCAGAAGAGGTTGTAATTTCAGAAAAGAATTTTACCCGACTGAATGCCTGGTTACGCCAACAGGGTATTAAGGTAGAAGAAGTTCCCTATGCCGAAATTTCTAAACAGGAAGGGCTTTTACGATGTTCAACCTTGCCACTAATAAGAGAATAAAAAATAATGGAACAAATAACAAACAGCCTATTAATGGTACGCCCGGTGGCATTTAGAATGAATGAACAAACCGCGGTAAACAATTATTTCCAGGAAGATCTTCAGCTTAAGCAGGAGGAAATCAATAGAAAAGCACAGGAGGAATTTGATGCTTTTGTTGAAAAACTGGAAGCAGTGGGAGTAAATGTAATCGTTGTAACAGATAAAAAAGAACTGGACACGCCGGATTCCATTTTTCCAAACAACTGGGTTTCTTTTCATAATGACGGAAGAGTTGCAATATACCCAATGTTTGCAGAAAACAGAAGAAAGGAACGGCGCATGGAATTTTTTGAGGCTCTGGAAAGTCGTGGTTTTAAAATAGATGAGGTTGTGGATTATACACAAGCTGAAGAAGAGGAGATTTTCCTGGAAGGTACGGGAAGTTTGATTCTGGACAGAGTTAATAGAAAAGCGTATTGTGCGTTGTCTCCAAGAGCCGATGAAGACTTATTTATTGAGTTTTGTGAGGATTTTGAATATACTCCTGTTGTATTTAATGCATTTCAGGATGTAGCCGGAGAGCGAAAAGCTATTTATCATACCAATGTTATG
>JAWOHC010000302.1:0-3097 GCA_046496275.1 Gillisia sp. | reverse complement strand
GCTGCTCCCATTTTTATGGAGGGCAAAGAAAAAGGTTCTCACGAATGGATTATCGAGTTTAAAACTCCTCCAAATGATCTGGATGCTTTTATAACACTATTGGATCTGGCATTACAGGAAGTGAACAGCGATTACGAAGCAAAACGCTTTAATAATATAACCCTGAATATTCCAATAGTGCATCAGGCAAGGGAACATTTGTTTTATGACTGGCTTAAAAAACATGGAAAACTTGGTGGACAGCATAAAATTCCGCGTTTGTCCAATAAGAGAACTTACGTGGAAGAATTATTGTTGATGTGATATCAAGGGGGAATTAAGAAATTCCCCTTTTCTACGAAATATGTTAGAGCTGTTTTCCTTAATTATTATAACCAAACCGCTTTAACTGCCGGGCATCGTTTCGCCAGTTTTTGTTCACCTTGACATAGAGTTCGAGGTGTACCTGTTTTCCGAAGAACTTTTCCAGATCTTTTCGTGCTTCAACGCCGACCCTTTTTAAGGCTGCTCCTTTATGACCGATGATGATTCCTTTTTGGGTGTCGCGCTCTACCATAATAATGCTTCGCATTCTGATGATCTCTTCTTCCTCAAAAAATTCTTCGGTATCGATCTCAACACTGTACGGGATTTCCTTTTTATAATGCATCAGGATCTTTTCACGAATGATCTCATTCACAAAAAAACGTTCAGGCTTATCGGTTAACTGATCTTTGGGATAAAAAGCCGGGGATTCAGGAAGTAATTCCACAATTCTGGTAAAAACCTCGCTCACATTAAATCCCTGCAAGGCAGAAATAGGATAGATTTCAGCATTCGGAACTTTTTCCGTCCAGAGCTGCACTTGTTCTTCCAATTGTTCCTGGTTTGAGATATCAATTTTATTCAGGAGTAATAAAACAGGAATTTGAGAATTTACGATCTTTTTAAAAAAGGCTTCATCTTTAAGGGCCTGCTCCCCAATTTCGACCATATAGACCAAAATATCGGCATCTTCGAAGGCTGATTTCACAAAATCCATCATGGATTGTTGCAAATCATACGCCGGCTTTATTATTCCCGGAGTATCACTTAAAATCACCTGGAAATCTTCTCCATTTACAATACCCAAAATTCGGTGCCTGGTGGTTTGCGCCTTGGAGGTGATTATGGATAATTTCTCGCCTATAAAAGCATTCATCAATGTGGATTTCCCAACATTGGGATTTCCTATAATATTTACAAAACCAGCCTTATGAGCCATACTATTCAAATTTTTTACAAAGGTACTTATAAAAAATATAATACATTTTTATGCAGCTTAAATTGCAACTTTTTTCATTTTTAAAATTCAATTAAACCGTTTAATCGTGACTACCTAAGATTACTGGCTAAGGCTGGGGCAATTACTAAAATAACTATTTTAGTAGATCCTTCAGGTAAATTGGCTAAGGATGAACTAGAATATTCTTAAATTTACGATAACAATAAAAAACCACATATGTCAATTACCCTAAAAGGAGACAGAGAGCTTGATAACACCTATTCCATAAGAAATAAGGTATTACGAATCAACCTCAATGAAAACATTTACGGAGCTTTTGCCGAAATTGGTGCTGGTCAGGAAACAGTGCGTAACTTTTTTCGGGCTGGGGATGCCTCCGGTACTGTTGCTAAAACCCTGAGCGCCTATGATAAGGATTTTAGCGATGCGATTTACGGCCCTGAGCCGCAGGGAAGATATGTTACTGAGGCCCGGCTTAAAAGAATGTTGGCGTATGAGACCGAATTGATGGAGGAAAGGATTACCCGCGAGAAATACCCTGACAAACTTTTTTTTACCTATGCCAATACCGTTACCACTATAGATTTTGCCAAGAAATATAAAGGTCATGGGTGGTTGGGAATCCGTTTTCAAACACATCCTGAGGAAGCCTATAGTGAAATATTAATTCATGTCCAGTTTCATGAAACCAATGCAGCTTTACAACAAATCACATTGGGAACCATGGGCGTTAATTTAATTTACGGAGCTTTCTATCAGCACGATAAGCCTAAAAAATTATTGAAATATTTGTTTGATCATTTAAACAAGGATCAAATAGAAATTGATACCATTAATTTTACAGGCCCTGTATTTGAGGAAGTAGACAATAGATTGATGAGTTTAGAACTCGTAAAGAACGGCATGACCGATGCCGTTATGTTTTCTCCCGAAGGCAAGAATATCCTGCCGGCCAATGCGCTTTACAAAAAGAACATCCTTACGCTTAGAGGTAGTTTCCGTCCTGTGACAAAAGTCAATATGAGTATGTATAAAAAATCCCTGGAGCTTTTTTTAAATGAAAGAAAGGTGGATAAAGAAAAAACCGTAGTCATTTTCGAGATCACGCTTTCCAATCTTAAAGCGGAAGGAGAAATCGATGAAAAAGATTTTATGGATAGGGCCAAACTACTTTGCGCACTGGGGCAAACTGTGATGATCTCCAATTTTCAGGAATATTATAAAGTGGTAGAATATTTTTCACAATTCACTTCAGAAAGAATGGGATTAACAATGGGTGTAAATACCTTCATGGATATTTTTGACGAAAAATACTACCGACATTTAAGCGGTGGTATCCTGGAAGCATTTGGCAAATTATTCTTTAAAAATCTTAAGGTTTATCTTTATCCTTTAAAGGATAAAGAAACAGGTGCGATTACCACCAGTAAAAATTTGGAAGTTCATCCCCGAATGAAGGAACTATTAAAATATTTTAAAGACAATGGTCGCGTTATTGATATCACCGATTATGATCCTGAAATTTTGGACATCTATTCCAGGGAAGTCTTTCAAATGATCACCGAAGGAAAATCCGGTTGGGAAGATATGCTGCCGCCAGAGACTACCAGTATGATCAAGGAAAATAATATGTTCAAAAATTCTTTGAAACAATAACCTTTAAACCTTCTAAACGTAAAATCCAGTGTTTAATAAACACTGGATTTTTTATTTTTAAAACTTTCTTACTCCTCCATCTGCAGCGTGTCCGGCATCCACTGGTGATGGATCCTGGGTGCGGCAGCCGCGGTCGCCACGTTCATATCGAATTCCATGGCGTTGAGCGCCAGCTGT
>JAWOHC010000024.1:0-2623 GCA_046496275.1 Gillisia sp. | reverse complement strand
GAGGATTCATGGGGAGATGGAAGAAATCAAGAAAAAAGTGGGATTTGAAGGTTCCCTTCAGGATTTCTTTGAATTTATGCGAACCGATCCACAGTTTTATTATGACAATACTCCTGAAGGAAAAGAAAAATATCTTAATGAAGCCACTGCGCTTATCAATACTATGAAGGGACGTCTTGATGAATTGTTTTTGACAAAACCAAAGGCCGATATCATAGTAAAAGCGGTAGAGCCTTTTAGGGAAAAAAGTGCAGGAAAAGCTTTTTATCAGCAGCCAGCCATAGACGGTTCCAGACCCGGAACCTATTATGCCAATTTATATGATATGAATGCGATGCCAACCTATCAAATGGAGGCATTGGCTTATCACGAAGGCATTCCGGGGCATCATATGCAAATTGCCGTCGCTCAGGAATTGGATGATGTACCCATGTTTAGGAAATTTGGTCGTTATACTGCTTATTCAGAAGGATGGGGATTGTACAGTGAATTGGTTCCAAAAGAAATAGGTTTCTATAAAGATCCGTATTCAGATTTTGGACGTCTGGCTATGGAATTATGGCGTTCTTGCAGGTTGGTCGTAGATACTGGGATACATTCAAAAAAATGGACCAGGGAGCAGGGCATCGAATATTATAAGCAAAACACCCCTAATGCAGAGAGTGATTGTGTTAAAATGGTAGAACGGCATATCGTTATGCCCGGACAGGCAACAGCTTATAAAATTGGCATGAATAAAATTGTGGAATTAAGGGAAGAAGCCAAAGTCCAGTTAGGAAACGATTTTGATTTGAGGGAGTTTCACGATGTAGTTCTTTTAAGTGGAGCCGTTCCTTTAAATATTCTCGAAGAGCTGGTTCAGGAATGGGCAGATTCCAAAAAAAGCTAACTATTTTAAATCTTTTCCTTTTATATCAATATGTTGGCCGATTGGATATGGGCAGTTTCAAGTAAAGAGATAAAGTTGCTATTTAGAGAAAAAGTGTGGTTGTGAATCAATTTATTTTTAGTCCGAATTCAACGGCCATTTTTTCAACTAATTGTAGATCCCTTTCATTGGTAATGCTGGATCGTGCATCATTTAATAGGGTTTTTGCTTCGAGATCTATACTTTTTGAATATGCTGAATTTTCCATTTTTTGTGATTTCAAATATTTAAACATAATCACTAATTTTTGTACCAGGATGATATCATGTTTGCAATAAGTACGAATAGCTGCCATTACCTGGTAAATAAGTTCTGAAAAGCTCACGGTATTAATTTTCAAAAATATTTTCTCATCTCTTCCAATAACGTTGATATCCTTTTTTAACAGCCTTAAGCAAAAAAGTTCTGTAAGATAATCTATCCCGTTTATGGCAGTTCCGGGGTCGTTGATTCCGGGAGACATGGCCTTTACAATAACTTCTGTAATTTGTTTAAATGCCAGGAGATGATTATCGGCTACCAGTTCTGCTTTATGGAGTTTAAAATTTGCGGCAATTGTTTTGATTGTATCTTCATCTAATTCTTCTTTCGATTTAAAAAGAATGTTTCCTTTTAGCACAAAACTGCCCCTGATGGGCAAAATATGCATCTGAGTATTTTTATCATCACAAATATCTACCAAATTAGAAACGGAAACATTTTGAAAATACCCGCTTTTTTCGGTGTAATATTCAAACCAACCCTCGGTAGACGGAAATTCGTTTGGGCTTTTTGAATCATTTTCAATAAGGGTTTTCAACCTGCCTTTGGCCAGTTTATGTATTCTATCCATGATATTATTTATCTGAATACTTTGCGAGATATTATGGATAAAGTAGATAAAGGAATAAATACAAATTACGGTACCTAAAATTCCCAGTAATACCGAAAATCCCGGTATCTGGTATTTATCACCTGTTGGCTGAATGGAAAATAGTATGAAAATTAAATAAAGGATTGTGGCCAGGAAGATTCCCAGAATTATTTGGTGCACCTTGTCTGAGATCAATCCAGGTAAAAGTCTTGGAGAATAATTATTGGAAGCCTGACTTAGCAGTAGCATCACCATGGAAAAGCTAAAAACCATCATGGATATCAATCCTGTAATTAAGGCACTTAAAATGGTAAGGGCCGTTTCACCGTTATTTACGACCAAAATTGGAGCATGGTCCACCAAATATCTGGAAATCCCTCGCTCTTCAAGATAAAATAGTGAAAATGCTAATAAAACTCCAGTAATAGCAAAAGTGGTAGGATAAAAGGCAATTTTGCTTTGTACAAGGTTGAAAAATGTCAGTATGCGTTTGTATAATTGTATCATAAAATTAATTTCAATGATTAAAATTAACCATTTATGAAGAAGAGAGGCCTAACAAGGTTGATTTTATAACACAATTTTAATCCTACTAACAGGTTTAATCCCTTATTGAGGGGTAAACCCGCCTGTGAACGTGCCGGTTCCGAGAGGCCTGCCCGAATAAATCAGGCGGGCTGGCCTCGAATTTTAAAAATTATTTTCCTCCCGATAATTCGGGACATACTTCGAATGCATGCATCGAGGTTTCTTATCCCTTTTTTTATTTCATCGAAATTCCTTTTATTTTGTTATCAGGCATAGCTCGTAAACTTTGTTTAAGGATTTTGTCTCAGGTTTAT
>JAWOHC010000011.1:0-4544 GCA_046496275.1 Gillisia sp. | reverse complement strand
GGGTCTTGATCTCATCTGCGAGGTAATTCTGAAGTGTATATGGCAGCACAAAATAGCCATCTATACAGGCTTGCAAAAGGGAATTAGCTCCCAGCCTGTTTGCCCCGTGATCTGAAAAATTAGCCTCTCCTATTGCAAAAAGTCCCGGGATGGAAGTCATAAGCTCATAATCTACCCACAAACCTCCCATTGAAAAATGGGCCGCGGGTGAAATTTTCATTGGTTCAGTATAAGCGTCGGTTCCTGTTATTTTGCTGTACATGGTGAATAAATTCCCATACCTTTCAGTAATAACATCTTTCCCGTATTCTTTGATAGCTTTGGAAAAATCCAGGTATACTGCATTTTTTAGCGGACCTACACCTTTCCCCTGGTCAATTTGCTCTTTTGCTGCCCTAGAAGCAATATCCCGGGGTGCCAGGTTACCATAGGATGGATATTTTCGCTCCAGGTAATAATCCCTGTCCTGTTCGGGTATTTCTCCCGGAGGTCGGGTCTCGTTTTCGGCTGCCGGAACCCATATTCTTCCGTCATTCCGAAGGGATTCGCTCATTAAAGTAAGTTTTGACTGATATTCCCCGCTTTGCGGAAGGCAGGTAGGGTGAATTTGAGTCCAGCTGGGATTGGCCATAAAAGCTCCTTTTTTATGTGCTCTCCATATCGCTGAAGCATTACAGCCCATTGCAAGGGTAGATAGGTAATATATCTTCCCAAATCCACCGGTGGCAAGAACTACCGTATGTGCGGCGTGCCGTTCAATTTCTCCAGTGTCCAGGTTGCGGGCAATAATCCCGCGGGCCTTGCCATCAATAAGCACCAGGTCCAGCATTTCATGACGGGCATAGAGCTGCACCTTCCCTGTATTTTGCTGCCTCATTAAAGCCTGGTAAGACCCCAGTAGTAATTGCTGCCCTGTTTGTCCGCGTGCATAAAAGGTACGGCTTACCTGTACCCCGCCAAAAGATCGGTTTCTTAGATATCCTCCGTATTCTCTTCCAAAAGGAACACCCTGCGCTACTGCCTGGTCTATAATACTTGCAGAACATTCGGCCAGGCGGTACGTGTTGGCTTCCCGGGATCTAAAATCCCCTCCTTTGATGGTATCATAGAACATCCGGTATACGCTGTCACCGTCATTTCTATAATTCTTTGCGGCATTCACGCCGCCCTGTGCTGCTACAGAATGTGCCCTTCTTGCTGAATCCTGAAAGCAAAAGCTTTTTACATTATAACCCATTTCTGCCAGCGAAGCAGCGGCAGATGCACCTGCCAGACCTGTGCCTACTACTATCACCTCAAACTTTTTCCTGTTATTTGGGCTCACCAGTTTTGCTGATGCCTTGTAATGACTCCATTTTTCAGTTAGCGGACCCGCCGGTACCTTGGTATCTGTTATCCTGCTCATGACTGGTTATTTAAATAAATGAAAACCGGAATGATAATGTATCCTACCGTAATTACTACCGCGAAAATTATTCCCAGCACTTTGATGATGGAGTTATAAACCGGATGATATAAGCCTATGCTTCTGTGGGCGCTGAAAACACCATGAAGCAAATGATACCCCAAGGCGATTATTGCAATTATGTAAAGAATGACATACCATAATTGTTCAAAAGACACCACCACCAGGGTGTAAAGATCCCTGTTGCCATTTTCATCCAGCGGGAGATCTCCAAATTTATACCGGTACCAGAAATCTTTAAAGTGGATCACTAAAAAAACAAAAATTATAATTCCCAATGCCATCATATGCCGGGAATACCAGGTGCTTGCCCTTGCTCTCCTGTCTTTTGAATATGAAACTCCATTGGCTATTCTACGTTTCACCGCAAGATATATGGCATCCAGGGTGTGCAGAAGTATACAGGCATAAAGAACGAAGGAAATGGCGATCACTAACGGGTTACCACCAAGAAAATGGCTGTAGGAATTGTATTGTAACTTCGCCTCTTCCCCCGGGAGCAAAAGTTGCAAATTGCCGGCAAGGTGAATGATCAAAAAGAATGACAGAAAAAGACCGGTAATGGCCATAAGATTTTTTCTGGTAACAGAATTTTTAATAAACCATATCATAGGTTGAAGGGTTTTTAATTTTTAATCATTCTAATAAGCAACATTTAATATCTGGAAGTACCCTCCTCATTTATATAGTGCTGCCCCAGATACTCTATATTCCTGTTTATGGAAGTTGTATATCTACCAACCACAAGCGCGTTTAATTTATACTTTCTTTGATAGTCAGAGTAATCAATAACCAGACTAATATTTTACAAAAATCCTGTCAAATTGCCAAATAGCACTGTAAAGATTAAAGTAAATACTGAAATACTGTAGTTTGTTTTTCTTTACGGTAAATTCAGGTTAGTTGCAGGAACAATTTCCCTCCATAAAGGTATAAACTACCCGGAGCCCAAAAATTGATCTTAATCAGTTCCTCCATTATTTTAATCCCGGAAACATAAAATTTTTTCGCGGGTTCAGGTTTTTTAAGTTTAAGATTTAGCAGTAAAATAGTGCTTTTTTCGCCCCGTAAAACAGCTTCTAGAAAATCACCACCAACTATAACGTTTGTTTTGTTAGCAAAGGCTCATACCGCATTTTCGTATGTCAGAACTATGGTTACTATGACCATCATCATAGTATCAGGTTAGGATGTAAACCACTTTCTTTTAGGTTAAAGATCACCAGGGAGGTAGCATATTTTTTATTAACCTTTTAATACCAAGATCATGATTTTTTTTTAATTGCATTTGACCTTTCCGATGTTTCAATGAATGCCCTGGAATATGCAATTAAATTTACAGCCGGGAAAGAGAAATCAACAATCAACCTGCTTTACATTTCCAAATCAAAAACGTGGAGACCCACTCATTGATGAACACCAAGATTTGGAAGAACATTTTTCAAATTAGGGAGAAAACCAGCCACTTAAATAGCAACTTTTTAAAAGCTTTGGATAACCGCTTATGGATGCCTAAAGCTTTTTTTTATTGATAAGCCTTTCTTATTATTATTTCACCGCAGAAGAATTTTCACAGAGTATAAAAATTAAAGAACTGTGCCATAATTTGGAGAAAACCAAAACTTGCGCAGCTATTCAATTGAAATATTTTAGCAGTTGAAAAATTATTTTGGCACTCCCAACAGATCAAGGAACAACCAGCATTAAAAAAGCCTATATTTGAGAGTGAATGCCAATTGGTTTAGAGGCTGGTGGCAGGCAAAAGCGTAAACATAGCTTTGATATTTTTTTAAAGCAAAAAC
The DNA here is from genome assembly GCA_046496275.1 of Gillisia sp. GTDB lineage: Bacteria > Bacteroidota > Bacteroidia > Flavobacteriales > Flavobacteriaceae > Gillisia. Next base: position 1,277 of record JAWOHC010000011.1, on the reverse strand, counting down.
ACCAAAAAAAAAAACGGGCGTCTACTTTTAGATAAAGGAGTATAGCCCCCAAAACGTAAGAGCACAAATCAATAAAAAATTAAGTTATGGAGAACATTACCATCATTGCACAATTAGTTGTAGCCCTTTCTGTGGCCTTTGTTTGGATTTTTCGGTTTGACAATATTGTAAAAGAATTTAAACAATATGGATTAAGCAGCCTTACCCGCACTATGGTGGGAGCAGCGAAGCTTGTGCTTGCAACCTTGCTGGTTGTAGGAATTTGGTATTCGGAGTTGGTGCTCATACCTGCAATTCTAATGGGTGTTTTAATGCTTTCAGCTCAGTATTTTCATTTTAAGGCAGGGAATCCCTGGCAAAAACGATTGCCATCATTGGTGCTACTGCTACTTAGCGTTTATATCGCTTTGGTTGCAGCAAACCTACTTTAGGAATGAGTATACTGCACATTCTTATTGTTATTTCCGGGGTTTCGTTTTTGTTTTATGGGGTGTCCTATTTCACCTCGCCTTCTATGAAAGCGGAATTTGTGCGTTTTGGCCTGGCAAAGTTTGGAACGCTAACCGCTGTTTTTGAAATTGCAGGCGGCCTGGGATTACTCCTGGGCTTTTTTGTTCCCTTTTTGCTTTTGATTTCTTCTGCCGGGTTGGCGCTGTTAATGCTGTTTGGGTTTATAACCCGGTTGTATATAAAAGATGGTTTTTGGGTTTCTTTGCCCGCTTTAATATTTATGCTTTTAAACAGCTACATCTTTCTGGTAACTGCAAACCTGCTGTAATTTTTTCAGTTGTAAAATTTTAGTAGCTATAAAAGAGATGTGTTAAACCGAAATCCCGAGGGAACAACTAAAACTGAAAACAATGCGTAGATCTGAAAATTTGGTTATAATTGAATCTGACAGAATAAAAATAATCGAGCCAAAAAAACCTGTGCGGTATCTATTTTTTATGATCCTTTCCATTGCTGGATTGCAGGGATTCTTTTCCTTATTGAAATATATAGAAACAGCTGAAACGGGACACCTTTTTATAGCCTCTTTTATGATATCTCTTTTTGTGCTGGCTATGCTTAAGGAACTATTTTTTGTGTCCTATCAGAAAGAAATAGCGATTAACGAGGTTTCCAACCTTAAAATAATGCCGATTCTTTTTGGGAGGGGTATGGTTTTTCTGGAAATAAAATTCAGAAATAAAATCAGGCAGGTTTTATTGGAGAAAGGAAAAGCCTATAAAATTATGGAAGAGTTAAACCCCTTATTTCCCGCCAACGATACTAAT
>JAWOHC010000422.1:0-5837 GCA_046496275.1 Gillisia sp. | reverse complement strand
ACTGCTCGGCGTCACCGAAAACGCGCACTGGAGCGACGACCAGGGCGCCATCGTCGCCGACTACCGACTCGCCGACACCGACGCCGCACGGTGGTTCGGCCGCCTGATCGACGGCTGGCTCGCCAACAAGACCGCCGGCCAGACCGTCGCCAACATCGGACTTTCCGCAGTGCCTTGGGTCCGTCTCACCCCGCCCGGCCCAGACGGCCTGCGCGAAGTTACCGACATCCTCTCCGTCGACCAGGTCGACGCCGTCTACCGCCCCGCCGCCGGCGGGGAATTCCTGCGCGTTCTCAACGCCATCTCACAACAGGAGACATCTACCATGCCCGAAGACATCGTCACCAACCCAACCGCACCGCAGCCAGAAACACCGGCCACGCCCGAAACCCTCGCTGCGCCCGCCCCCGCGCCAGCGCCGGCCGCAGATCGCGCAGCATCCCTTGGGGAACGCACCGAAGCCGGCTTCACCGACGCGCTCCGCACGACCCTTTGCTGTTGCTGGACAAGGTCATAATAAGTGATCATCACATCACTTACTTTGGCCAGGATGGTTTGTTGCAATTGGGCATCACTAAGATTCTCTAATTCCTTTAATTGATTGTAGCGCGCAAACATTCTGAAACCATCAAAAATGGTCCAGTCCATCACCACCCCATAATTAAAGCTATTGTTAAGGGCATCATCCAGTTCTATTGTAGTCCCGTCTGCTCGTGTAAGTGAGCTGTTTTGAATACTGTTATTACTGTTGGCCGTTGCCGCTAGAGCCGGAAGCATCCCGGCATTTCCAATATTAACACCCGTTTTATCTATTTCCAGATTGTTGGACGCGATCCTGATCTCGTAATTATTTTCAAGTGCAATTCGAACGGCCTCCTCTATGGTGAGTAATTCCTGTGCCTGCGACTGGAAGGCAATAAAAAATACCGCCAGTAATTTTAAAATATTATTCATGTAATTGGGGTTCCATTAGTACCCGTTTAGGGGTTGTAGGTTCTTCAAATTCAGGTCGGTGTTTTTTCTCCCGGGACCACATAAGGTAAACCGCAGGAATTATATATAATGTAAGGATAAGCGAAAACATCGTTCCACCTATAATTACCACCCCCATACCAATTCTGCTCGTAGATGCCGCTCCAAAGGCTATTGCAATAGGCATAGCACCAAGTGCAATAGTAAGACTAGTCATAAGTATAGGTCGTAACCTCGATTCAGAAGCTTTTAAAATAGCTTCATATTTGGGCATTCCCTGTTCCCTTAATTGATTGGCAAATTCTACGATCAAAATCCCATTCTTAGTTACAAGACCTATTAACATTACGGTACCAATCTGGCTAAAAATATTCCAGGATTGGCCAAAAAGCCATAGCGAAAACAGGGCTCCCGCCACTGCCATAGGAACGGTAAGAATTATAATCAAAGGATCTATAAAGCTCTCAAACTGAGCTGACAGGATAAGGAAGATAAGCAACAATGCCAGCATAAAGGCAAACATAGTGTTGGAGCTACTTTCCACAAAATCGCGGGATTCTCCGCCAAGATCTGTGGTGAATGATTCATCCAGGACATTTTTCCTGATACGCTCCATCGCTTCAATCCCGTCCCCCATACTTTGTCCCGGTGCGAGACTGGCTGAGACAGTTGCACTCATATAGCGATTGTTGTGGTATAATGCCGGCGGGCTGCTTTGCTCTTCAGTCGTAACAAGGTTATCCAATTGAATTAGCACCCCATCGCGGTTCCTCACGAACATTGATGTAAGGTCCATAGGTGCTGAACGGTCTTTTTTATCAAATTGACCCATGACCTGGTACTGCTTTCCGCTCATCATAAAATATCCGAACCGCTGGCCGCTCAAGGCAAGTTGAAGGGTTTGAGCTACGTCCAAAACACTTACCCCAAGGGTTTGCGCTTTTTCCCTGTCTATTGTAACATAAATTTCGGGTTTGTTGAATTTCAGGTTAAGATCGGAATTGGAAAAGGTAGGGTCGCTTTGAACCTCTTCCATAAAGAGCGGGATCTTTTCTTCCAGCTGCTGAAAATTCTGAGCTTGAATAATATATTGTATCGGCATTCCTCCCCTGCGGTTAACTGCAATGGTTGGGCTTTGGCTCACATTTACGCGGGCACCTGGATATTGCTTTGTCCATTCCGTGAGTTTATTGGAAATTTCATCCTGAGAACGTTCCCGCTCGCCCGGCTGTACAAGAGCAATCCTTCCAAAGCCACTGTTTACAGAACCAGATCCCCAACCCGGTGAGGTAATTATAAGGCTCACATTTTTCTCCGGTATAGAATCATTGACAAGCTCTGTAAGTTCATTCATGAAGCGATCCATATATTCATAGGAAGCTCCTTCAGGGGCGGTAGCGCTCAAACTAATAAAACTACGATCCTCATAGGGTGCTGTTTCTTTTTGAAGTAAAGTGTAAAAAACAACGGTAGCGGCAAGACATAGGAAAAGAATTGGCCAACTGAGCCACTTCTTCCCCATAAACGATCGCAGAGTATCTGCATACCCCCTATTCATTTTAACAAAATATTTTTCAGTAAAATTGTAAAATTTAGAATTATTCTGTTTCCCCGGTTTCATCAAATATGCGTTAAGCATAGGAGTTAAAGTAAGTCCTACAAATGCTGAAATTAGCACCGCAGCGGCCAATACCACTCCAAATTCCCGGAAAAGGCTACCCACAAAACCTTCAAGAAAAATTACAGGTAGAAATACCGCGGCAAGAGTTATCGAGATGGAAAGAACAGCATACATGATCTCCTCTGAACCTTTTATGGCAGCCTGAATAGGGTGCATGCCCTCCTCTACTTTTTTATAGATATTTTCGGTCACAACTATCCCGTCATCTACCACCAAACCGGTCGCAAGAACTATGGCAAGAAGGGTTAAAACGTTAATAGAATAGCCGAACATCCACATAATAAAAAATGTGGCGATAAGGGAAACAGGTATATCAATAAGCGGCCTTAGCGCTATAGACCAGTTCCTAAAGAACAGGTAAATCACTAAAATCACGAGGATAATAGCAATTGCAAGGGTTTCAACAACTTCGGTTACAGATTTTTTAACAAAAAGGGTATTATCAAAGGCTATATTAAGCTCGAAATCCTCAGGTAAATCTCGTTGCAACAGTTCATACTGCGCATAAAAGGCTTCGGCAATATCCAAATAATTGGTTCCGGGCTGTGGAATGATAACCATGGATACCATCTCCTGCCCGGAATCGCTAAGTTTTGTTTCAAGATTTTCTGCCTCCAGTGCAGCAGTTCCTATATCGCTCAATCTTATAAGGTTATCACCATCAGAGCGGATTATAATGTTATTGAATTCTTCTTCCGTAGAAAGATTCCCAAGGGTTTTTACTGCCAGTTCTGTATTGGAACCGGATAATTTCCCTGTTGGCAGCTCGACATTTTGTGCACTTAGGGCCGCTCTCACGTCACTCACTGTGGCGCCATAGGATGCAAGTTTTGCAGGGTCTATCCATAGTCTCATGGCGTATCGCCGCTGTCCCCATATGTTAACACTACTTACCCCGGGAATGGTTTGAAGTCGGGGAGCGATAACATTTTCGGCATAATCACTCAACTCAAGCACATTTTTTTCCTTGCTTTGAACCGTCATTGCAATGATAGGCTGTGAGTCGGCATCAGACTTGGAAACCACCGGAGGCGCATCTATGTCCTGCGGAAGGCGGCGAACTGCCTGCGATACCTTGTCACGTACATCATTGGCAGCCGCTTCAAGATCTTTATCAAGATTGAACTCTATGTTGATGTTACTTGATCCCTGGCTGGATGTAGAACTTATATTTCTAATTCCGTCAATAGAGTTGATCTCCTTTTCCAGGGGTTCTGTGATCTGACTTTCAATAATATCTGGATTGGCACCGGTATAACTTGTCCTTACCGAGATTATCGCCGGATCTATGGATGGGAACTCCCTTACACCAAGGTAGGTGAACCCTATAACCCCAAAGAGTACTATTGCAACATTCATCACAATAGTAAGAACCGGCCTTTTTATACTTAATTTCGGTAAACTCATTATAATTGTGTTTTAGCGATAGGTTGGCGTAAATCTATATTGAGAGGGGATCCATTTCTTAATACCATTATTCCGGAGGTGAGAATGGTATCACCTGCTTTTAAACCAGAAATCACTCTAATATCACTCTCCGTTCTTGCTCCGGTTTCCACAATTACTTCTTTGGCTTTACCATTTTCAGAAATAAATATCTTTTTACCGTTTTGAATAGGAATTAGCGCTTCAGTTGGCACCATTAAAGCATCTTCAACCACAGAGAGAGCGAGGAACACATTGGCAAATGATCCTGGAATTAATGAACCATCTGGATTATCGGCTAAAGCCCTCATTTTCAAGGTACGGGTGGATATATCTACCCCGGGTTCCATTGCATAAATGCTTGCGGTATGCACTTCAGGGGAATTGGAGGTGGTAAATGTAATATTATCATTCACCTTTATTTGTGAGGAATATTTTTCGGGGATAGAAAAGGTGATCTTTAATTTATCTGTGTCAACCAGGCTGGCGATGGGTGTCGTTGGAGTTACATAGGTTCCCTGGGAAATATATCTCAACCCAATTACTCCTGAAAAAGGAGCTCTAACGGTTGCTTTTCCCAGTTGCGCCTGTATAAGCTGAGATTCCGCCCTTGCCGACTGATAATCGGCCTGGGACAGATCGTATTCTTCCTGGCTTATAGCCTCTTTTTCAAGAAGGAGTTTTGCCCGGCGTTCATTTTCAGCAGCCAGGTTCTGGGAGGTTTGCACCTTTGCCAGCTGCGCCCTCATTTCCAGATCATTTACCCGAAAGAGGATTTGTCCTTTTGAAACCTTGGTGCCTTCAGTAAAATTTATATTTTCAATAATTCCGGAAATCTCACTTCGCAATTCTATTTGTTCATTTGCTTCCAGGGTACCAGATAATGAAATATTATCTTCAAAGGCCTGCGGCTGAAGAACCATACCAACAACTTTTACAGCCGGAGTATTTCCACCATTCTGTTTATTGGGAGCATTACGCTGGTTTTCAAAAACTCTATAACCTATCAAAGCAACCAATCCTACACCTATAAGTGTGAAAATTATATATCTTAATTTCATCTGTCTACTTTATTGTTTTTTAACGGTCATACGTAACATCTATAATAATTATCCCCTTGTGTAACGACTTCCGTTATGGATGTTTCATCTGTTTATTTTATTGTTTTAGAGGTCTCCCAACAGCTATCGGGAGAAAAATCGCTGTAATCAATCCCCAATTTGAAAAAATTTTTCTTATGGATATTTCGATTACAACCTGAATGAACCGAGCAATTCGTTAGAACCTCTAAATTGCTTAGACTAAAAATATTAAATAAGGTTTAATCGAAATGGAATAAAAATAAACAAAAGGTAAATTTTAATTTTGTAAAAAAGGCATTAATCATAACTATTTAATAGACAGACCCTTACAAAAATTAAGGAATAAATAACTTTAACATCTTAACCTACATTGAACCTGAAGAATAATTTTTAATCCTTTCAGGATGTTTTTTGTTTCTGGAAAAAATTCAGGAAAGTAGCCATTCCCTGAAATAATTTATATTTTTGAAGTCTCCGTTCAGATCTTTTAGGCTTCTAATCTTTTTTGAAATAGCTTTCATTTTTCGCTTTCTCTTCAATTTTGAAAGTTTCGGGTACATCCTTAGACCAACCTGCTCAAACTTGATTAAATTACCTTTTCCACAATTTCAATATTAAAATTTCACAATGCAACAAAAAAATATTCCCTTTTCCATATTAGAATTAGCAACTATTTC
>JAWOHC010000305.1:0-7115 GCA_046496275.1 Gillisia sp. | reverse complement strand
AAGGATTCTCGCTAATGGCTCAGTTCTATGGTATGTATAATACAACCCTCGGCGGAGGAGCATATAATGAGGAGATGATGTATGGCTTTGCAACGGGGCATCAAAGCAGGCTCGACAGATCAGCCATGCCTGAATATGGGGTAAGTAACCCTACATTCCGCGCTTTTGGTTTTGAGTACCGTGGTGCAATTGGGCATTGGGGATTATATGATGGTTCCATGTTTCGCCTGAAAACTTTGGAGGTAAGTTATTCATTACCTCAGAAAACGCTAAAAAGGATGTCTCTTGAAAATGTCAGACTTTTTGTAAACGGAAATAACCTGTGGTTATGGAATAACCTCCCGATAGATTCAGAAGCCACTGATTTAGCCGGTGAGGATAATTTGAAATACCCTAACACAAAAAATTTCAACTTTGGAATTAATGTAACCCTTTAATGAAAATAAAAATGAAAACAAAAAATATAAAACTGTTTATATTGATGCTTCCCGTTTTGATATCATTAGGAGGTTGCGAAGATTATCTAAGTGTGCCATCTGAAGCAGATATAACCGAGGCGAAAGTTTTCGGAACTTACAACCTGTTTCAGGGATATGTTGATCAGATGTATCCATCTCTTCTTGACCACATCCGTGTTGAATATACATGTACCGGTGATATGGGTAATGAAATGGTAAGCCCTCAACCTAACCAAACCTCTTACAGGGCTGTACGGGGGAATTACACCGCCTTCTTAGGACGTGGTTATTACGATTCGAGCGGACAAATGAGAGGTATTTGGGATCAAGGGTGGAAAGTTATCCGTATGTGTAATATTGGTTTAAAAAATTTAGAAGAGGGATCGTTGGTTGCATCAGAAGAGGAGAAGAATATAATAAAGGGGCAGCTATTGTTTTTCAGGGCCTATATGCATTTCGAAATTGCAAACGCCTGGGGACCCATGCCATATATCAACGAAGTTTTGGCCGATGATCTTAAAAAACCCCGTTATTATGAATACAAGGGTGTGAAAAACTTTCAGGCAACTATGGAATATTGCATCGAAGATTTTGATGCGGCAGCCAAATTGTTACCTGTTGCATGGCCCGACCCTGCTACTCAGTTGGGCAGGCTAACTGCACTTGCCGCGTTAAGCTATAAAGCAAAAGCACTCTTATGGGCAGGTTCGCCATTGATGAATGAAAATTCAGGAGGGGCTGCCGAAGTGAACACAGAGTACATGGAAAGAGCAGCCATTGCAGCAGATGAGGCAATTAAAATGGCCGAAAACAATCCTGCAAGCTATGGCTTGGTGGACGCGGCTGACTATAGTCGAAATTTTGTAACTACTGACAAGACTTTGGTTTGGACAAAAGAAACGATTGTGGCACTTTGTTCGAATGACTTTGAGAATAATTTTTCCCCATTTATAGGACGCACATATGCAGTAAACACTGCCGTATTTGGTGGAAACAGCCAGCAATCAACACCTAATCAAAATTGGGTTGATAAATATGAAATGGCCGACGGAACATTGTACAATCCAGCGGTCCATGATGCCGACAATGCACTGCGTTGGGACGGAAGAGATCCACGTTTCAGGAGAAGTATTTATGTTGACAGAGATTATCCTTGCACAGGCAAACAACTTACAATGTGGACAATACCAACAAAAGGAGCAACAATTGCTTCAGATAATCAACAGTCGCCATACGTGGTTAAAAAGTATTGGCCTTTCGATGTTTCAAATAAGTGTGGCAATGTTACCTTAACTAACAATTTTCAATTTCGCAACCCGCAAATGCGTTTGGCAGATGTGTATTTAATGTATGCAGAAGCGGCAAACTGGGCTTATGGTAATGGAAATAACGGTGACGCCAAAGCTCCGGGAGCCAACCACACAGCGTTGCAGGCAGTGAATAAGGTACGTGCCCGTATTGGTCATGTGCCAACAACTGCAACAGGCGGGGCGCATGGTAATTTCCATAAAATGATTTTGAACGAACGTGCTGTTGAATTATGCTTCGAATCGAACCATTATTGGAACGATATCCGCAGGTATAAGATTGGCGAAACATTGCATAATACCGGAATGTATACGCTTGACTTTGATAAGGACTATACAATTTTCCAGCGTCGCGAAGTTATGAAGTATACGTTTGAAAAAAGACAGTACTGGCTGCCATTCAACCGTGCTTCTACTTTTATATACCCGGAATTTCCGCAAAATGATGGTTGGAACTAATAAAACATACTACCTGATGAAGAAAGATATAATAATACTATCTCTGATGCTTGTTTGGACGATTTCATCAGTTCACGTAATGGCACAAGAGAAACAAGATACCAATAAGGTTGTACTCCAACCTTCAGAAGATTTGAAAGTTGACGGCGAAATATTTTTACCGTTTCAAACCATGAAAAAGGTTCGAACTTCCGGTAATATAGCTGTTGTAGATGCCAATAAATCATTGGACAATGATTCACGTTTAGAGTTAAGCGCTCACCTGTTTGGAAAAGTACCAGGTGCTCTTGGAAGCTTTGATTTTCACGGGATTGGTAAAGCAGTAACCGTAGTTGATGGTGTGATTCGTGATGCTTCATATCTGAACATGCTTGAAATTGAACAAATAACCGTATTAAAGGATGCCTATTCTCGCATGCTTTATGGAGCCGATGGTGATGCTGCCGTTATTCTGGTAACAACAAAATCAGGAGACAAACTTAAAAAAGTGCTTAAGTTTAATTTTGAACAAGGGTTTCAAACAGCTATTTCGATGCCCAAATTTTTAGATGCAGCAGCTTATATGGAAACATATAACCAGGCATATAAAAATGATGGGCATCCCGATTTATTCTATAGACAGGGGATAATTGACAGTACACGGAACAATTATGATCCTGTACTTTACCCAAATAACGAATATTGGAGTCCTGAATTTGTGAATAAAACCACCAATTTCACCAATTTTTATTCTGAAGCATCAGGGGGTAACGACAAAGTCCAGTACTTCTTGAATTTAGGATGGAAACGTAGTAAGGGGTGGTTGGCTTTACCTGAAAAGGATGGATCAAATAGATTAAACCTTCGTGGTAAAGTTGACTTCGAAGTTAATGATTGGTTAAAAATGACAACTGATATCGTGGCTATTTATGACTTTTATAATGGCCCTCAAAGCTCTACTTTCTTTTCAGATGCCTCTACACTGCTGCCTAATTCATTTCCTCTTTTAATTCCAATGGACAGGGTGTTAAACCTCTCTTCACTTGCAGGTCAAAATCCGGTTGGCACTTCACTTCTTGGAGGTACCAGCGTATACCAACAAAATTTATATGGTGATATGATTCGTGGTGGAAAACGTTCGGATATAAACCGCTTTTTACAGTATATGGTCGGATTTGATATAAATCTCGGGAAACTAACCAAAGGTTTAAAACTTTCAGGGTTGTTTGATCTGGACTTTTTCAACTACTACTCTCAGTTTATCGATAATAATTATGCCATATATGCAATGGGTCTACCAGATGTTGCTGGAGACTTCAATTTGACAAAAATTGGCGTGGATAAGTTTACTACTGCACAAACAGTAAACGACGATTTCAGCTCATTTAATAGAAGTTACAATGGTTATCTTACTGCTAATTATGATCGGATATTCGGTAAGCATCAGGTTTCGGTTGTAGCCTTGGGTTATTATAAACAGCTGGTAGAAAACGAAGTGGTGCAAGATTTAAAACGTCTTCGGTTTGGGGCACAAGCTAATTATACTTATGACAATAAATATATTCTTGAAGCTGGTTTGCTGAGCGAAGGAAGTAATAAAATGAATCCGGATAGCAGATTTAAAACTGTGCCTTCATTCGGCGCTGCCTGGATTTTGTCGAATGAGAATTTTATGAAAAACAACAGCGTTGTTGATTATCTAAAATTGAGAGGATCCTATGGGGTGCTTGTAAACGACAACTGGACACTGGGTCCTTATAATGGGTATTTCCTTTATGAACAAAATTATGCAAGAACAGGGACATTTACTTACAATAATGGCTTAAATGCGAATTCAATAGTAACAATGCAGTCGCTTGGGAATATCTATGATTTTCAATCACGTAAAGAGTTTGTCGGCGGATTTGATGCCTATTTGTTAAACAAGAAACTTTGGATAGAATCTTCTTATTGGAACAGCCTAAGCTCCGGTTATATGGTTGCTCTTTCGAATAATGCACCCGCAACTTTGGGGATAATACCTTTTGGCAACTTTAACTCAACCCGTTATCAGGGTGTTGAGCTTGGACTTAGTTACAATGAGCAAGTGGGTGATATTAAAATGAAATTGGGTGTGAATTATGCGTATACTACCTCAGCCATTACCAAATGGGAAGAACCCATTTATCCTGAGCAAAATAAACACCTTTCCAGAGTCGGAAATCCGATCAACGCAATGTGGGGCTTAACTGATGATGGACTTTATAGTTCTGCCGATTTTGAGGCTGATGGAACTACTCTGGTTGCTGGCTTGCCTGTGCCAAGTTATGGCGTAGTGCGCCCTGGCGATATTAAATACTTAGATGTGAATGGAGATGAAATAATAGATTCAGATGACGAATCAGCCTTGGGTGTAAATAGTAATAGCCAACAAATTTCACTTATTATCGATTTGAACTATAAGAATTGGCAACTATTTCTACTTGGTATAGGAAGCTGGGGAGGTAATGGATTCACAAACTCAGACTACTATTGGTTTAGAGGGAATGAAGCGAAATACTCAGAAGTGGCTCTTAATGCATTCGATCCCGAAAATCCAAATCCAAATGCTGAATATCCACGCTTAAGCCTGGGTAATGGTGACAACAACTATAAAAACTCTACTTTTTGGATGTACGACCGTTCCATTTTCTCGATTTCGGCTGTTCAGTTAGGATATGATTTCAATTTACCACCCAATGCTGCATTGAAATCATTGAAACTATATGCAAGAGGAAGTAATTTACTCTCAGCAGGCAAAAATATTGATATCCTGCAATTAAACTGGGATTCAGCACCTCAAAACAGAGTGTTTTCTTTTGGTTTAATCGCAAATTTCGAATACTAACAATAACAAAGTGAATACTATGAACTTAATAAATGTATATAAATTTGCTTCAATATTCTTGCTGTCTTGTGTTTTCACGTCTTGCGAATCATTGCTCGAAGAAAACCTTACGGACGATAAGTATAGTGACGCAACAATATTTCAGAATCCGATTCTGGCCGAAGGAGTCTTGCTAAAGGCTTATGCCTCACTGCCTAATGAGTATGATCTTGACGATAGTTATGCTACCGACGATGCTGTAACAAATGTTACTACAAGTGATTTGATAAGTATGGCTACAGGTGGTTTTACTGCACGTTTATATCCTTTAAGTGTTTACGAGGATAGTTATATTGCATTTATGCACATTAATAGTTTTATTGCCAATATGGATAAAGTTGTCTGGGCATATAAAGAACCTGATTTTGCAGAACGGAACGATTTGTACCTTAAAAAACTAAAAGGAGAAGCTTACGCTTTACGTGCATGGTGGGGGGCCCGTTTACTTCAATATCATGGAGGTATGAGCAGTGACGATGTTTTACTTGGTTATCCAATTGTTAAGACTGTAATTACAGATACAGAAGCTGCAAAATTACCTCGTAATACCTATGCAGAATGTGTTCAGCAAATTTTTGACGATTGTGACAGTGCAATTCTCAAACTTCCACTTAAATGGACTGATACAGGTTTAACTCCAAATCAAAAATTGGTAATCGGTGCATATAATATGAATCGAATCAGTGGAATTGGAGCAATGGCTATCAAATCGCGTGTTGCATTGCTGGCTGCAAGTCCGGCATTTGCTGCCCAGAGTGGTGTAACCATACAGCAAGCTGCTCAGTTGGCTGCAAATGTAATGACAGCGCATATTGGAATCACCGGCTTAGACCCCAAAGATGTTGAATTTTATAAGAGTGGTAATGTTACAACAGCTCTTTTGAACACTTATCGCGAAGCTCTTTGGTTTACTTCTATTAAACCTAATGATTCAGGACGTGAATCTAACTTCTTTCCTCCTTCAAAATTTGGGAAGGGACAGGTTAATCCTTCACAGAACCTGGTGGAAGCTTTTGGTTTCAATACCGGGGAGCCATTCGATATTAGTTCTCCTTCTTATGACCCGGCTAATCCATATAATAACCGTGACCCGCGATTAGCAAAATATATCGTTTATCATAATACCAAGATAGGCGCCGATAGTGTGAAAATAATTTCAGGTGAAAATGCTACAGGTCCTACAGCCACCCGTACAGGTTATTTTATGCGTAAACTGCTCGATGAAACAGTATTGCTCAACCCTGGTGCCGTGGTTGGAAAACCTCATAGCACTTTACGTCTGCGCTATACCGAGGTCTTACTTAACTTTGCGGAAGCTGCAAACGAAGTAGGGGGACCTGATTTTGCTATCGAAGGTTTTACAGCTCGTCAGGTAATAACAGCATTACGTACCCGTGCTGGATTTAGCGAGCCCTCTAATGGCACCTACATGGCAGGTTTGGATAAAGACCAATTGGCAGCTGTAATTAAAAATGAACGCCGTATTGAGTTGTGTTTCGAGGGCTTCCGCTTTTGGGATATTCGCCGATGGAACGATATAGCAAAAATGAACGAAGCCGTCAGAGGTGTTGACCCTGCTACCTTTGCCACTTTTGAGGTAGAAAAACGGATTTACGAGTCATATATGATTTATCCTCCTATTCCTTATAGCGAAACATTGATTTATGAAATAATTCAGAACAAAGGCTGGTAATAAAATAGATACATGAAGACAATAAATAAAATATTCCCAGGTTTATTGCTTGCTACACTTATGTTAGCAGCTTGCGAAAACGATCCCATCAATTTCGATGATTTTACAACTCAGTCTGTCTATTTTCCTTTGCAATATCCAATACGTACAATAGTGCTAGGCGAAGATCGTATAGATAATAGCATCGATTTGCAAAAAGCCTTCAACATTGGTGTTTCGATAGGTGGTATGTATGAGAATACTTCTGACAGGAGTGTTGATTTTATATTGGATCCTTCAATATTCCCCGATGTAACTGCTCCGGTGCTGAAAGA
>JAWOHC010000212.1:0-7101 GCA_046496275.1 Gillisia sp. | reverse complement strand
CGGTATTCCTGTCAGTGTCGGGTTGGCTCCCACAAAAGCCCTGGCAAAAATCGCAAATAAGATCGCAAAGAAATTCGCCGATCGCACCGGGAGTGTTTATGCCATTGATTCCGAAGAAAAGAAAGAAAAGGCACTGCGCTGGACCAAGATTGGCGATGTTTGGGGGATTGGTCGCCAGCATGAACAACGATTATTAAACATCAACGTTAAAAACGCCTGGGAATTCATTCAGTTACCGAATGATTATACCCTGAAAAAAATGAGCGTCGTAGGCTTAAGGCTGAAACGGGATCTCTCTGGTGAAAGTACGCTGGATTTTGAGGAAGTGAAGAATAAAAAAAACATTGCGGTGACCCGAAGCTTTGATAAAATGTACGGCGAGTTCGACGATCTTCGGGAGCGGGTAGTTACCTATGCGGCAAAAGCCGCGGCAAAACTTCGCAAACAGGATTCAAATTGCACCTTGCTACAGGTGTTTTTAATCACCAATCCTTTTAGAACCGACCTTAAGCAATATCGCGCGAGTATGGTGGTGAAACTATCCAACCCTTCCAACTCCACTATGGTATTGACCAAAGCCGCATTATATGGCCTTAAAAAGATATTCAAACCCGGTTATCAATACAAAAAGGCGGGAATAATAATTACGGGTATTAGCCCGGCTTCTGAAATCCAGCTTTCCTTGTTTTCTGCGGAGGATCCCCGACATCATATCCTCATGAAAACTATAGACCGTTTAAACAAAATTGAAAACGGAAAAGTAAAATTTGCAGGAATGGATCTTGGCCGTACCTGGAAGATGAAACAGGAACGATTGTCAAAACGTTATACCAGCAGGATTGATGAAATTATTCGGGTGAAGTGTAATTATTAGCGAAGAAATATCATAGGAAGCCTTGAATGTCCTGGGACTTCAAGACACTAAATCTTTCTTTTAAATTTGCTGCATGCATGATGTCTGGAGACCTCACTCAGGGAGTTGATGCTTAGTGGGGGGGGGATTAAGATTCCTTAGTTATAATTAATTGTTCTTTCGAATTACTAATGATGATTTTATTAGCATTTTGAGAAGTTGCTTTATTGATACTTAAAACCCCTTGAATATTCATCCGTCTGTATTGAATTTTTTTAAAAATTTCTAGGTCTTGATTTTCCGATCTCTTTAAAACTAAAATACTTTTAGGCGAAATAGGAAAAACTAATGCATTTACAAAATCAAAATCTGCATTAAAAATGTGATTATTCTCATTTAAATTAAAACCTGGATTATCTGATGTAATAAAAGGATTTTCATAATCAGTATTTAAAACAATCATTTCCCAATTCTTTAATTTCCTTATTAATTCCTCTCTCACCTCTTCATCACCATAAATTCCCGCTCTGTAAACATTCAGTAGATAATTTTCATCTTTAAACTTTTCATAAACCATTTCTACAGCTTTATTAACTAAATCTGTATCAAGGCCAAGTATCTTACAAAATTGAGTCGCTTCATTTCTAATCTTTTTAGTCTCTTTCTGGACCCTGGTTGATTTAGGATCAAACTTTGAATAGCTATCACTAAACACAGGATTTCTCAGTTTCACATTCACTATTATTCTTACCAGTTTTTCGAACTCTGATTTAGTTAATTTTTTATTATAATCGATTTTATCAAATAGGTATTCTAAATCATTATTCTCGTAAGAAAAGCAACTTTTTTCTATAATGTTTGGATCTTCAATTTTATACATATCCATAACTTCTTGGTCATCAAATGTATATCTTTTTAATCCATAACATATTTTATTCTTATTTGTCAGTTTCACATTAGCTGGATAACTTGAATTAGTTTTTAAAGTATATAAATCTCCATTTAGATTAAGAGAAAATCTCTTTAAATAAATCTGAGGAACATAATGATGTTTTACTGGCTCACTCATTTTATCACGTATAAAATCTGATTATGAATTAACATTTATTTTTTATAAATGCAGAGGTCTCGAAGTCTCATGACCTCGATAAGAAATAGCACTCTGTCGTGAGACCTACCGCACCTAAAACAAACAACGCGTTGCGAGGGCCTAATTGTAGCTGATGGCCTTGCAATCGTTGACGCAGTTTCTATGCTATTTTCATTGCTTTCATTAATCCAGTTAGTTCCTTTTCATTATCAATTTCAGAACTGATAAACTTAATCTTATGAAGCATGATTTCGTCTTGGCACCCTATTGAGGTGGAGCTTTCTTTAACTTCTCCCTTTCAGCTTCTTGACCAAATAGCTCACCAATGTCGAAGGACGGTATGTTCTTTTAAGTTTTTCGTATAATATTCTTTGGAATGAAAAAATTACTCAGAAAAAAAGAACAAAATCCACAAATCGAGGTAAAAAAATCTTCTGTATATTCTGTGAATCAATATTTACAACAGTAAATTTGCTGATCTAAAAGAACAAGTATGATTTTATTGGGTAAACCTTACGTTTCAGATTTTTTGGTGAAAACAATCAGGGAGAACAATTTTCCGGTAATAGCAACCAAACATGCAAGGGAAATGGTTCAGGAAGAAAACCTGAACTGGATATCTGAGGAGGATGCCGTTGCACAAATTATGAAAAATAAAGGAAGTGTCATCTATTCAAATTCAGAAAACAACATACAGTGGCTTCAGGAAAATGCTTCCGGTTCGTCGCTCCCGGGACAGATTGCACTTTTCAAGAATAAGATTCGGTTCAGGGAATTGATAATGGCCTCTTTTCCGGATTACTTTTTTAAAGGAGTAAAATATGCTGATCTTCGGGATATTGATCCTGAAAACTTGAAATTTCCATTTATTATAAAACCTTCAGTTGGCTTTTCTAGTATCGCAGTTCATAAAGTTGATAATTCCCTTGAATGGCATCAAGTTTTGGATGATATTGAAATAGAAATTGAAGATGCTCAGGATATGTTTCCTAAGGAAGTAATAGAACTTACAGAGTTTATTATTGAAGAATATATAGATGGGGAAGAGTATGCGGTCGATTGCTATTTTGATAAAGAGGGAGAACCGGTGATTTTGAATATTCTTCACCACATTTTCTCATCTGACAAGGATGTAAGCGACCGGGTGTATTACACTTCCCCTGAAATTATCGAAAAACATAAAGATAAGGTTCAGGATTTTCTGCAGATGGTAGGGAGGAAGGCACTGCTAAAAAATTTTCCGGCACATCTGGAGTTACGTATCACAAAAGAAGGCAGGATTAACCCTATAGAAGTAAATCCTTTAAGGTTTGGGGGCTTTTGTACAACTGGGGACCTGTCATTTTACGCCTATGGAATCAATTCGTATGAGTACTTCTTTAATTCAAAAAAACCCGATTGGGATAAAATTCTTTTAACGAGAAGAGGAAAACAGTTTAATCTTATCGCACTAGACAACAACTCAGGCATTAAAGTGAAGGAAATAGAAAGTTTTGATTACGAGGCACTTTTGAAGAATTTTGAAAAGCCGCTGGATCTGAGAAAGATAAATTACAAAGTTTACCCCCTCTTCGGAATGCTTTTCACAGAAACGGTAGTGGGAAAAAATGAAGAGATTGACCGGATACTTCATTCGAATCTCAGGGAATATATTGAAGTTAAAGGAGAATTGGTCAAAGCGACAGATTTCTAATAAATAAGTGGCTATTTAAAAATTAAAGGCTCCTGTTTTTAGCCTGATCACTCCAGGAAATATCTCAGCCCCGCTAATGCACGATTGCAACGCAACTGCATCTCTAACATTTGCAGGTTTATATCCTCATGAAAACAATAGACCGTTTAAACAAAATTGAAAACGGAAAAGTAAAATTTGCCGGAATGGATCTTGGCCGTACCTGGAAGATGAAACAGGAACGATTATCAAATCGATATACCAGCAGGATTGATGAAATTATAAGGATACGATGTAATAATTAGTTGAGAATGGAAGTTGGTCGGGAAATCGCAAAAAATAGAACAGACAGTTTTTAAAGTTTATTTCCATGCCCAAGGTTTAATCCAGAGGACTTAATGCCATTAGCTCATTCAATTAATCCAAAAAAGAAACAGCCATTTATAATCAAATCTTCTGAAAGATTATTGCCAGTACCAACTATAGGTCCACGCCCAAAATTCCCCTAACCTCACCTGGATTAGCAGATTGGTAAACAGAATCTTTTTTTATCTTTTCATTTCTGTTAAATATAAATCCAAATTGAGGGTGCTCGTCGATAAAGGTTTCGTATTGGGCGGATCGATAATGAAACCTATCGACAAAACTAACATAGCTTAAAAATGTATTCCCTTTTGATGCTTTGATTAAACTGGTGTTTGCCCTTTACCCAAGGAGAAACCAAACTTCAGATTGAAATTTCGGGATACCTGGGAGAACGGCTCCTATATAATAAGCATTTTATGGTGGCTGCACCATTAGTGTGGATACTTGATAAATTCCAAAGTCCAAACCTATGCTAAGTTAACTCTACAAGGATTTTGGCTAACAAATTTTCCTTTCAACGAATAAGCGTATTTATTAAAAATTAACTGCGATTATTTTTTTAATTTAAAAGGTATTCAGGAATTAGCGAAATAAATATGGAAATGGAAAATAGATATGGCAAAATTTATAGAAATATATTTTTATTGATCGGAATTATTTTGGCTGTATATATGGTCATTAGACTCACTTCTTAAATTTTTGATAATAACAGAAGTTTCCTTATTGATTCACGAATTGCCTTCACACCTCCAAGTCTATCTGATTTTACTTCCCCAATTAAATATTTTATCTGATTTTAATTTTACATTCGATCAAAAATGAATCATTCTGATCATTCTCAACATAAAAGTTCCAGGGATATAAGAAATCTTATAAAAATTTCTATAACTTTTTATTTCATTTTAATTGTGGGATGTGTTCTTTACCTCCAGGAAAAATTTGAAATTATCACAGTAGTCTGGAATAACTTCATCTGGTAATCAAGATTCAAAATTTTGATTTTTTGAAGAATTTTTTTTCCAAAATTTAAAAATTTTGAAAAATTGATGGATCAAATAAAAATTTTAATTTCTGGTTCTTTGACAAAAGGCTTTATTCATCTCATACTTTCTATCTCTACTTCAAGAGGTAAGAGGTGATGAGACCTCCGGAACTGCAGAATGAAAGATTCAAACTATTTTATAGATCTCATACTTCACAATTTTATAATTATAGAAAGCTGGCAGCCTATCTTTTGTAGCAATAGCAAACCCAACGCAGCCTGTCTAAAAATATTCATTTATATAATATTATTCCTCCTCCTCAGATTCGGCATACCTTTTTCTGCTGTGATATATTACGGGATAACTTTTTGTTTTCTTTGCCATTTGCAAGTGATCCACATGATACATCTGATTCACTAATATAGGATCTATATTTATTGCCTTCTTCATAATCACATCTTTTAAAAACCGTTG
Organism: Gillisia sp.; assembly: GCA_046496275.1. GTDB lineage: Bacteria > Bacteroidota > Bacteroidia > Flavobacteriales > Flavobacteriaceae > Gillisia. The sequence goes on along the minus strand of JAWOHC010000212.1, from coordinate 1,663 downwards.
CAATATAGGATAGACCGCAGTCATAAACCTGAACGTCATTCCTAACATATTCCTAATTGTGATTGTTTAGGGAAAATTTTGTGTGCAAAAATTTTGATTCTGCGCTGTCTATATTGTCTTACCAATAACAAATCGCTTCAGGAGAATAAACCCTAAATATCCGTCATAACTCATTATTATATCGATGAAATACATAAAAATTATAGCTAATTAAAACTCAATGTAGGAATATTAACATTTATTTATAGTATGTTTACTTCTTCATTATTGAGCCTAAGCTTTAAGCGGTAATCGTTTAAGGTCTCCAAATAGGAGATGTGAATAACAAATGACTTAAGAAAATAGCATTTAAGGATGATTTTTAATCTGATTGGAAATGATCAAATTTCTAATCTTATCCAGCTGGGATAAATAAAAAACGCCTGTGAGGATTAAATCCCAGAAGTTATTCCTTTTTAAATGCTCAGGAAGCTATAGATTTTTGTTTCAATCGCTGAAAATTCAATCTGAAAAAATAAAAAATTCCTGGATGGCCTTCACCCGTTCGCCTAATTTATTGTTTTAAAACTGCTTAACTTACAATACATGCCCCACAAACTCCAATTTGACCAGGTTTTTCAACTGATGCCTGCTCCCAGTGTTATATTGCTGCCCGATGCTCCAAAATTCACTATTGTAGCGGTTAATAAGGCTTATATGGAATCAGCAAATACAGCGGAAAAGGATTTAATAGGAAAAGGGATCTTTGAAGCATTTCCTGAAAACCCGGAAGATCGTGTATCAAAAGGTGTTGAAAATTTAAGGAACTCCCTGAATTTTGTAATCGCTAAGAAGGAAATGCATAAGATATTTCTTCAAAAATATGACATCCCAATACGTGGAACTTCAAAATTTAAGGTCAAGTATTTCAATGCCCAGAATTTTCCTATAAAAGATGATAACAACAACATCACCCATATTTTGCACTCGGTTGAGGATGTAACCGATAAAAAACAACTGGAATTATCCCTTGAAGTTGAAAGACAGCGTTTCAAGGATTTATACTTTCAAGCCCCTTCCTGCATGGGAATATTAAAGGGTCCAAATCATGTGTATGAATTGGCAAATCCGCTCTATTTGGAGCTCATAGGTGTAGAAGATGTAATTGGTAAGTCAGTAAAAGAAGTATTGCCGGAAATGGAGGCGCAGGGAATTTTGAGAATCCTGGACACTGTCTATGAAACCGGGGAAACTTTTATAGCAAATGAGATGCTTGTAAAATTTGATTACCATAAAGACGGAGAACTCGTAGACAGCTATCTTGACTTCAATTATCAGGCTAATAGAAATACTGACGGCATCATAGATGGAATCCTGGTTTTTGTAACAGATGTGACTCCGCTGGTGCTTGCACGCAAAAAAGCTGAGGAGAGTGAAAAACGTTATAAGGAACTAATTCAAAATTTACCAATTGCAACCGTCTCCAGTGATTTTGAAGGACGCATATTGATGTACAATAAAGCGGCGGTAGCTATGTGGGGGAGAGAACCGGAAATAGAAAAAGATAGGTGGTGCGGATCCTGGAAGCTTTATTGCAAGGATGGAAACCCTATTCCTGACGAAATATCCCCAATGGCTATAGCCATAAAAGAAGGTCGCACAATTGCCCCCGAGGAAATAATTG
>JAWOHC010000173.1:0-6651 GCA_046496275.1 Gillisia sp. | reverse complement strand
ACTCCCCCTCCTATCCTGCCTTTGGGCAAAGCGTCTTCCATTTCCAATCAAATTAATCAATCCCAACCGAATCATACACGATCACCTTATTCCATAAATGAGCAGCTTCTTCTATGAACAGCAAATGTGCTGGTTCATCCTGGTAATTATCCTGCATTTCTTTGGAAGCAAAAGTCAGGATCAGCGAATAGGTATATGAATTATCCACAACACCCCTGGGAGTTTCCGCCGGGATCCCAATAAATTTGGTCTTCGCATATAAACTGTTGGTCATCAGTTTTTTAAGCGAAGTTTCAAAGTCGGCCCTGTCTTTAGGATCATCCGGATTGTTCAGATAGAAATAGACCACATGGATGAAATTCTTATCGAAATCAGCAATTTGATCCTGCGCCTTAACAGTAGCCGTTCCGGTTAAAATTGTAAATAGTATCAGCAGTTTCAAAAACTTAATCATACCCCTTGGATTTAAAAATTCAAATTACGATAAAAATACAGCTTTCAGGTAAGCATCCACGAGTTTGGATTTGAAAAATTTAATGCGATTGTTCATTAGCTATTTCTTAAAAGATATCACTAAATTGCACTAATACGAGCAGCCAAAGCAAACACAGGGCATTGCTCCCAAGAAATGACTATTAAAAACAATAAGAATCTACATATGAAATACCTGTTTATTTTTCTCCTCCTGGTTTTTACCGTAAGCCTTCAATCCTGTAAAGAAAACAGTCAAAGTGATGAGGCCCGGGAACGCATAGGGAACAGTATTGAAATTAGCTTTAATGAATTAAAGTTCAATAAACGAACGAGTTCTACCGGGAGTTATAATCAATCTGTTGAAATTTCTCTTGATGTAACGAATAATACTTCGGAGCCATTTATCCTCAATTTTTCCAATGTTTCCGGCAGATCTAAAGCTTCCTTCAATCCGGGTTTAAAGCGTCCCGGCAACATTACAGAGCTTGATCTTGTGCAAAGCCCGGATATGAAAAAGGTGTTGGATCCAGGGGATGCTGCCACGCTGGATTTACGAATACGAACGGATTTTAAAGCATCTACTTTAGAAGGAATGCTGGAGGAATTCAGTTCTAAGTTTTCAGGGGAATATGATCTTTACCTTATCAATCTTGGGGTGAATAAAACGTTTAGAACGGAGATCGATTTTGCCAGGATCCCAAAAAGCTTTTACCTGGATGCTAAAAAAGTAGATCCTCAGGATTCCCTTCAAATGCAGAAAACCGCGGTTATCCTTTAATAGTTACTAAGTTGCATCGCGCCAAAATTAACTGGCTCACGAAGCACTCTAAAGGAACCTACCAGGTTATTGGCCTGTAGTCTTTCAGGAATTTTCCGCACCAGTGTTTCCCGGTATTAATCCCATCGAATAAAGGATCCATCACGCGTGCGGCGCCATCGACAATATCCAAAGGCGGTTGAAAATCATCCCGCTCGGCTTTCAACTTTGCCAGTTCTGCAGGATCTTCATCGGTAACCCAGCCGGTATCTACCGCATTCATAAAGATTCCTTCTTTTGCCAACGTTCCCGAGGACGTATGGGTAAGCATATTTAAAGCGGCTTTTGCCATATTGGTATGCGGATGCCGGTCCTCCTTAAAAACAGGGTGGAACTTCCCCTCCATCGCCGAAACATTGATGATATGTTTTTTTCCGGTACGCTCCTTTTTCATGATCTCTGAAAGCCTGTTGCACAATACAAAGGGTGCCACTGCATTTACCAGTTGTACCTCCAGCATTTCGGTGGTTTCAATCTCCCCGAGCCTCAGGCGCCAGGAATTGGTTTTCCTGAGATCCACCTGCTGAAGATCGGCATCCAACTCCCCTACCGGAAATACTTCCTTTGCCACCAGGGTATTGTCAAAACTATACGGGATTTGAGATAATTTTGCCGAAGCCCGTAATCCTATTCCCGGTTCGGGTCCGTGCCAGGTAACCGGCATATTTTGATTTGTAACAGCTTCTGTTGTAAGGCCTTTCAACTCCTGTAAACAATGGTTATGATCCCGCAGTAGTTCCTGTGCAGCTTTGGGCAGGGAAGTGATTGGCCGCAATTCATTTTCCATTAAATGCTCATAGAATCCGGCAGGTCGTCTTACGGTTTGCGCCGCATTGTTGATGAGAATATCAAGTCGCTCAAATTTTTGCTCTATAAAATTGCAAAAGATCTCTACGCTTGGAATATGCCTGAGATCCAGGCCGTGAATCTTTAACCGGGTACCCCACTCGTTAAAATCTTCTTCTTTTGAAAACCTTAACGCAGAATCTACCGGAAAACGGGTAGTTGCGATCACGGTTGCTCCTGCGCGTAAAAGCATCAGGGATATATGGTATCCAATTTTGAGGCGGGAGCCTGTAATAACGGCCACCTGCCCTTTAACATCAGCGGTTTGGAAACGCTTGGCATAATTAAAATCCCCACACTCCGTGCACATGGTATCGTAAAAATGATGCATTAAAGTGAATTCTGTTTTGCACACATAACATTTGCGCGGAGTTTTCAATTCCTGTTGCACTTTGCTTGCAAGTGCTTCCAGATGAAGCATTTTAGGGGCTACAAAAATACTGGATTCCCTGGCATTTCTTATCCCGGTTTCCTTTCGGGCGGTTTTATCACGGGCTTCTAGTTTACGTTTTATCGCTTTTTTTCCGTCCTTTTTTCTACGGGAAAATTCATCACGGTTAGGCCTGGAAAACATTCCTGCAACTTTGATAAGTTCCGTCCTTTGCTCCTTCGGAATATCAAAAATCCTGTCCGTATCTGCTACCAATTCTGCTAAAATAGAAATACACGAAGCTATCTCTTCAGAAGTAATCTCTTTTTTAATCTCAATTTCATTCTTTTCCATAACCCAGATCCTAAACTTTAATCAGCAGAAATTCCGCACTTAATTTTTGAAGCGCAAATGTAGTTTTAAAAATTTTGTGGTTCCATAAAAAATAAAGGCATAAAATTTTTGGGCAAAAAAACCAAGAATGAATTTTGTCGACTTTTCAAAAAGTTTGGTCAATCAGAAAAAGAAGAAATTTTTAACTTCCGGATAATTCAAAAAAATTCCTGTTTTAAGGTAATTATTAATATATAAAAGCAATATCCTACGCTATAATTTTTTTATAACACGAGATATTAATAGTAAGATATTACACCGGTGCAAGGTTTTGATAATGTGATTTTTCTATTTCATCCCGTTTAATGGGATGTTAGCATAGTACCTTATTTCAGGTCATGCTTTACCGGGGTGTCATAAGCCCCAAAGGGGCGAAATATATTAACAATGGGTGCAGCCCATCGTATAAAAAACGAACATACATAATTAGCCCTGAATGGGCGCAATATAAACACAGTATGATACGCAGCGCTTAGAGATTACGCCCCTCCAGGGCTTGGATGTTATGACTTTACTATTTTTCATCCCGCTTCACGGGATGTTGACAGATTACGCCCTTTCTGGGCTTGAATTTTAATTCTTCCACAACTTTTGAGACTGATACGTCAAATAAGTTGAAAAATTAATCATTTTTCAGAAAGCTGATTCCTCTAATTGCGGGATCAAAAAAAGGCTTCAGAAAAAGGATGATTTTTCCTTTTTTGAAGCCTTTTTGGTTTTATTGAAATATAGAAACCCCGACAACAGCCGGGGTATTCTTTTAAAGTGTCTTCGCGTTTTTCACCTTTTCATCGGTAAGCGCAAGTTTAATTACTTCAGACATATCATTTACATAATGGAACGTAAGTCCGGAAAGATAATCTGCTTTTATTTCCTTGATATCACGTTCGTTTTCTACACAAAGAATGATCTCGGTAATTTTGGCGCGTTTAGCCGCCAAAATCTTCTCTTTGATACCTCCTACCGGAAGCACTTTTCCACGTAAGGTGATCTCCCCTGTCATGGCCAGGTTTTTCTTCACTTTTCGCTGTGTAAATAAAGAGATAAGCGAGGTTAACATGGTAATTCCTGCGCTTGGTCCGTCCTTTGGTGTTGCACCTTCCGGCACGTGAATATGAACGTTGTATTTTCCAAAAACATCGGGACTAATTCCAAAGTCTTCTGCATTGGATTTTATATATTCCAGGGCTATGGTAGCCGATTCTTTCATCACTTTCCCTAAATTTCCTGTGATATTCAGTGTTCCTTTTCCTTTTGAAATAATAGATTCAATAAAAAGGATATCTCCTCCTACCTGTGTCCAGGCAAGTCCGGTAACCACTCCGGCAACATCGTTGCTTTCATATTTATCACGTTCCATTCTTGGACTCTTCAAAATATCAACCACATCCTTACTGCTTATTTTAATATGGTAAGCTTCATCCATAGCAATGTTCTTGGCAGCATAGCGAACCATTTTTGCTATTTGTTTTTCTAGGCTTCTAACTCCGGATTCCCTGGTATATCCTTCAATGATTTGTTCCAGCTGAGCTTTTCCTATTTTTAGGTGTTCTTTGGTTAATCCATGTTCTTTTAACTGCTTAGGCAACAAATGCTGTTTTGCAATCTCTATTTTTTCCTCGGTGGTATATCCGGTTACATTGATTATTTCCATTCGGTCCCTCAATGCAGGCTGAATAGTATTCAATGAATTTGCCGTAGCGATGAACATCACCTTGGAAAGATCAAATCCCATTTCAAGGAAATTATCGTGAAATTCACTGTTTTGCTCAGGATCCAGAACCTCCAGCAAGGCTGAAGACGGATCTCCCTGATTTCCGCTGGCCAGTTTATCGATCTCATCCAGCACAAAAACAGGATTGCTTGTTCCTGCCTTTTTAAGGCTTTGAATTATCCTTCCCGGCATAGCCCCTATATAGGTTTTTCGGTGTCCGCGTATCTCAGCTTCATCCCGTAATCCACCCAATGAAATTCGAACATATTCGCGGCCCAATGCTTCCGCCACCGATTTTCCAAGCGATGTTTTTCCAACTCCCGGAGGTCCGTAAAGGCATAAAATTGGGGATTTCATATCATTCCGAAGTTTTAAAACCGCGAGATACTCAATAATTCGCTCTTTTACATCTTCCAGTCCATAATGATCACGGTCTAAAACACGTTGCGCTCTTTTTAAATCAAACTTATCTTTACTGAATTCATCCCAGGGAAGATCCAGAAATAAGTCCAGGTAATTCCTTTGAATAGAATATTCTGCAACCTGCGGATTCATGCGCTGCATCTTGGAGAGTTCCTTGTTAAAGTGCTTCTTTACGGTCTCATTCCATTTCTTTTTCTTACCGCGAATTTTCATTTCCTCCATTTCATCTTCCTGAGAAACCCCACCCAGTTCTTCCTGTATGGTTTTCATTTGCTGATGAAGGAAATATTCCCGTTGCTGCTGGCTCATATCGCTTTGCACCTTGCTCTGGATGTCATTTTTCAATTCCAGTTTCTGGTGCTCCACATTCATATATTTCAAGGTAGCAAGCGCCCGGTCTTTTAAATCGTTGGTTTCAAGCAATTCCTGTTTTTCCGCAACGCTAAGATTCATATTGGAAGAAACAAAATTTATTAAAAAGGACGGGCTTTCGATATTTTTTATTGCGAAAGAAGCTTCCGATGGAATGTTTGGACTTCCTTTTATAATTTGTAAGGCAAGATCTTTTATGGATTCGATAATCGCACTAAATTCAGCATTTTTGGCGTCCGGCCTTAGTTCTGAAACCTCTTTAATCGATGCGGTTAAATAGGGCTTTTCAGAGATCACTTCAGCAATCTCAAAACGTTTTTTACCCTGAATGATCACGGTGGTATTTCCATCGGGCATTTTAAGAACTCTCAAAATGCGCGCTACAACTCCGGTTTGGTGAATATCCTTAGGTTCAGGATTTTCCACATCCTCATCCTTTTGTGCTACGACACCAATAACTTTGCTGCCATTATTGGCATCATTGATAAGTTTAATAGAGGTATCCCTACCTGCTGTAATAGGAATTACAACACCAGGGAATAAAACGGTGTTTCTTAAGGGTAAAATTGGTAATATTTCAGGAAGTTCTTCCTTATTTATTTCTTCTTCATCTTCGGGGGTCATCAGGGGAATTAATTCTGCATCTTCATCGATTCCTTGAAATGACAAACTGTCTATATTCATTAATTTTGATTTGGCCATATATTATTTTAAGTCAAACTGTCACCACAGTTGTTGATTATTATTATTCTAAAACCTTGAGTTTCTTTAGCATTAGCGAAAGGTAGTGCTTTAAAGGCTCTATTACCACTACACAAGTCAATTCCTGTGCCAGCAGGGCAAACAAAAATATTTTTTACTGAAACTGTAACAAATTAAAATCCCGTGTATCTTTATAATAGAGCTAAGGTTTATTTTTTGACAACAACCATCAATTATACAGACGATTTAGTAGCCCGTTGCCGTAAAGGCGAGCAACGGGCACAGCTGGAAATTTATAACAAGTATTATAAAGCCATGTACAACACCGCCCTAAGAATTGTGAATGATGGTCCTGAAGCTGAAGATGTCATGCAGCAAGCTTTTATAAAAGCATTTTCAAAGCTCCATACCTTTGAAGAAAAGTCCACTTTTGGAGCCTAGCTGAAAAAAATCGTAGTGAACCTAAGTATCAGCTCGTTTAATAAAAAAGCAAAGTATAAGGAGGTGTCCTATCAGGATGAATTCAAAAATGAGCTGCAG
>JAWOHC010000030.1:0-7335 GCA_046496275.1 Gillisia sp. | reverse complement strand
TATGAAGCTATAAGGGTAGATTTTCGTCAATCCTGATACACCTGCATAATGTTCCTGGGTAACCAGAATATCCGGATCTTTTTCTTTTACAAATGCAGTGATCTTTTGAGGAATTAATTTATCATTTGTCCAATTATATGCATTGAACATCCGCACATTGTAACTCATTATAGAAAGATCTTCAGAGGTGGCGTTATTTATACTTCCAAACTGGATCCAGGAAATAACATTCGAATAACCAAGGATTAAAATGATAAGGGACAATAAAAACTGCCGTTTAAATCTAATGGCCCAAAACAGCATAAAAAGGATGTTTGCCAGTATTAAAACCGGAACACCTAAACTTAATACAGAAAGCAAAGGAAATGCAGAGGGGGGCACATATGGCAGTAAATAAGAAAGCAACAGCGCAAACGCGCACAAAGAATTTATAATAAACAGGAATTTATCAAATAACCCGAGTCTTCTCATTTAAGTGTCTTTCCCGGCGTTAAACAAAAAATCCTTTTCCTGTTTAGTAAGGCTTTCATATCCGCTTTTGCTTATTTTATCCAGAATTGAATCAACTTTCTCCTGCTTTTCTGTCTTACTTATTTTTGATGAGGTGGTTTTAGCAGCGGTATTTCCGGTTTTTTTATAAACTGTGCGCATAGTTGGCTTTGATTTTTTAGAGCCTTCAAAAAGGCCAATAAACCAGATTACCGCTTTTTCAAATCCGCTGGCAATATCGTTGCCTTTTGCCAGTTGGGATGAGTAAAAATATCCGAATAACGCCCCTCCCAGGTGAGCCAAATGTCCGCCAGCATTTCCAAAAGGAATTTGAACAATATCCAATACCACCAAAAATGCAGCGATATACCAGAATTTAACAGTTCCAAGAATGAGCAGGCGTACTCCCATTTGGGGAATCCTGGTTGCTATTCCAACAAGAACCGCCATCACCCCGGCCGATGCTCCTAACAAATAAGAAGGGCCGGTAGCCTCAAAGGCAGGAAACAAATTATAACTCAACATATACACCATCGCACCAACGATCACTCCAAGGAAATAAAAGGTGAGCAATTTTTTTGCAGGAAAATAGCTTAGGAAATAATTTCCCGCGTAATACAGAATAAGCATGTTGGCTAAAATATGCCAAATACCGGAATGCATAAAAGAATAGGTGATAATAGACCAGGGTTTAAAAATATATTCCCCTGGTTCTTTCGGAAATACGAGCCATTCCAACAAAAAATCTGAAGGCAACTGAAACAGAAAAGCGATGGTTTTAAAAACATAAAACAAAATAAAAACCAGCACATTTATGCCAATTAGTTTTTCAACCACCGTAGCCGTTTGAAATTTATGTCTTATTTTATCTGCTGCGCTCATCAATCCCAACGGTTTTGGTTAAACTGATTTTTTTTCCAGTACCACATCATAATGAATCCAAATAACGCACCGCCTACATGGGCAAAGTGTGCTATGCCACCTCCAAATAACGAATATCCTGTGAATCCTGAAAATAAATCTATACCTATTAATATAGGAATAAATATTTTTGCTTTAATTGGAATTGGAACAAAAAGCAAAAAGAGTTCCACATTGGGAAATAACATTCCAAAAGCTACAAGAATCCCATAAATAGCGCCGGAAGCTCCTACTGCAGGAGTATTATAAGCGGTAAACAAACTTTCCAGGGTCTCCCGTGGAACAGAATCTAAAATAGCGGTAGAATATTGCCCTGTTTCCAATAATTGCTGGATTGCAGCCGGGTTCATTCCTGCTTGAATTAAGGTGCTGTAAGCACTCTCTACATGGTAATAATTCACCAGGGAATGGATGATGGCGGCTCCAATCCCGCATGAAAAATAAAAGAACAGAAATTTCTTCTGCCCCAGCATTTGTTCTATTGGACCACCAAAAGCCCATAACGCATACATATTAAAAAGAATATGCGTAAAACCTCCATGCATGAACATATGGGAAATTATCTGCCAAACTCCAAAATTATCATTTTGAAAAAACCATAAGGAGAATATCTTATAGGTAAAATCCCCAATAAACATGGTTCCTGCAAAAAATATCGCATTTATAATTATAAGTACTTTTACAGTATCTGTAATTCTTCCCATTTACATGAATTTTTTTTCCAGTTCTTCAACCGGCAAGGTAATAAAAACAGGTTTGTTAAAAGGGGTAATCGATGCCTCTTTACAGGCAAATAACCCGTTGACTATATGCTGTTGTTCTGTTGAATTCAATAAATTACCAGATTTCACTGCCATACTCTTTGCCAGGGATTTAGCAAGAAGATCTGTTTGTGAAAAGTTGTTCTCCGGAATCTCATTTTCAAAATCGGATAAAAGTTGTTCCAGCAACATTTCAACTTCACTTTCGAGAATAAGTGTGGGAATACCTGTAATTTCTACGGAATCTGATTTTATTTCAGAAAAAATAAATCCGGTTTGCTCAAGGGAATCCTTTATTCCTTTGAGTAATTCTATTTCCTGCTGGTTAAACTGAAGGATTAACGGAAACAACAATTGCTGACTTACCGCTGCAGAAACCGTAATGCTTTTTAAAAGCTCTTCATATAATATCCTTGTATGGGCCCTGTGCTGGTCTATCACCAACATGCCATTTTTAAGGGTGGTAATGATGAATTTTTTATTAAGCTGAAAAGTGCTATTCTGAGCCTGCTCTGTTTTATAAGCTCCAAAAAGATTCCCCGTAACCTCCTCACTTTCAAACTCTATTTGCCTCACATCGGGATCAACACCTGAAGACTCGCTTTTTAATCCCGTATAAAGACTTTCCCAGCCAACAGATTCCTGTTTATAATCACTTCTGAAACTACCACGGTGCTCATTCTTAAAAGGATTAAAATTCCTGTCCACCTCCACTTGAGGGGCCGAGGCATGCTTTTTCTCATAATCATAAGGAGTATCCAGCGTTGGGTCTCTTTCAAAATCCAAAACCGGAGCTACATTAAATTGCCCAAGACTATGTTTTATAGCACTTCTTAAAATAGCATACAAAGCGTGCTCATCATCAAATTTTATTTCAGTTTTTGTAGGATGAATGTTTATATCAATACTTTTTGGATCAACTTTTAGGTATAGAAAATAACTTGGAAAGCTTTTATCCTTCAGCAAACCTTCAAAAGCTGCGGTAACAGCATGATTTAAATAAGGGCTTTTAATAAACCTATCATTTACAAAAAAGAACTGTTCGCCACGGGTGCGTTTGGCATATTCAGGTTTTCCAACAAAACCTGAAATTTTCACGATTTCGGTATTTTCATTTACCGGTACCAGTTTCTCGTTGGTCTTTCCTCCAAGAATGTTCGTGATCCTTTGCCTGTAATTGGTATCCGGGAGCTGAAATATCTCGCTGGAATTATGCATCAAAGAAAATGCAATATTTGGATGTGCCAGGGAAACTCGTTGAAATTCGTCTATGATATGACGGGTTTCCACCGTATCTGATTTCAGAAAATTTCGTCTTGCAGGGATATTATAAAAAAGATTTTTTACGCTTATGGATGTTCCCGTGGAAGCTACGCAGGCATCCTGAGAAATAATCTCACTTCCTTCAATCCGGATGCAGGTTCCTACTTCATCCTCTTCCCTGCGGGTTTTGAGTTCTACATGAGCAATCGCCGCTATGGAAGCCAATGCCTCTCCCCTAAAGCCCTTGGTTTGAAGGCTAAAAAGATCTTCTGCCGATTTGATTTTGGAAGTCGCATGACGCTCAAAACTTAGCCTGGCATCTGTAAGGCTCATCCCAACCCCGTTATCAACAATGGTAATAAGGATTTTTCCTGCTTCTTTTATAAAAACCTGGATATTGCTGGCCTGAGCATCGATGGAATTTTCGAGTAATTCCTTTATAACGGACGCAGGACGCTGTACTACTTCTCCTGCAGCGATTTGATTGGCTACATGATCCGGCAGCAAATGGATAACATCTTTCATGGACAATTTAATTCGAGAAGATGGATAAATCGAAGTCGATGATCCATAGGAAAAGAAGGATCAAAAGGATGATGATATAAATCACTCTTCTATTGATCTCCCGATTTCCCCTGGTCCTGCTCGAGGTACGGGCATCAGCCCATTGGGCGCCAAAATCTATAGAGTTGGTAGTGTTTTTGTATTTGTTGAATTTTGATTCAAAGGAGTAAATATTGCCCTCTTCCTTCCCTTTATAATAACGAGGAGTGTAATTATAGCGGGTATTCTTTCGGAGTTTGCCTAAATTGAGTTTCAAAATTTTCGGATTTATAGATGTTCAAATTTACTTAAAAAGCTACAGAAAATAAAGCTTGTTTAGGTAATTTTAAGGGAACAAGAATAATGCCGAAGAAAAGTAAATTAGAATTGGGCATCTTTCCTGAGTTGTGCCATTTTAATGGCAGCCACACCAGATTCAGTCCCCTTATTTCCATGTTTTCCCCCAGAGCGGTCAATGGCCTGTTGCATATTTTTATCGGTAAGCACACAAAAAATCACGGGAATATCGTGGAGCACGTTAAGATCTTTGATTCCCTGGGAAACTCCCTGGCAAACAAAATCAAAATGCTTTGTCTCCCCTTCTATCACACTTCCAATAGCGATAATTGCATCCAGCATATCATAACTTTCCTGCATTTTTTTACAGGCATAAATAAGTTCAAAACTACCTGGAACATTCCAGCGAACGATATTTTCATTGATGACACCGTTTTCTTTAAGTGCATTAAAAGCACCCTGGAATAAACCTTCGGTTATCTCCTCGTTCCATTCTGAAACCACAATTCCAAAACGGAATTCTTTAGCATTAGGAACCCGACTTTTATCGTATTCTGAAAGATTTTTACCTTCGCTGGCCATAGAATTTTATTTTTTCATTGCCTGAGCTCTTCCCAGATAAACAGGTACCTGAGTAGCTTCAGGAGCATTAGGGAATTCATCTTTGATTCGGTTTAAATACTTAACAGCTTGGTCTCCTTTGCCTAATTCTATCGCTGTAAGAGCAGCCTTCAGCAAAAACCTTGGTGCTGTAAACTCATTTGAACGCATCTTAGCAGCCTCCTCATAAAAACTTAAGGCTTCTTCGGGTTGATTCAATTGCATAAAGGCATCTCCAATTCCTCCTTTAGCCAATGGTGCAAGGATCTCATCCTTACTTTTAAAATCCTCCAGAAATTCGATCGCTTCCTGGTATCTGTTAGTATTTAAATACGCAAATCCTGCGTAGTAATTAGCAAGATTGGCAGCATTGGTACTGCTATATTCGTCGATGATGTCAAGAAAACCATATTTTCCTGCGCCACCGTTTAATGCCATATTATATAAAGAATCGCTCTGCGCGCCAGTTCCCGCCAATGCAGCGTCAAAATACTGCTGTGCCTGGAACATTTCATTTCCTGCTTCAAGCTCCTTTGGTTCCTGAACAAAACGTTGCCATCCTAAATATCCCAAAACTATTACAGCGGCAAACGCAACAATAACGTAGATGTATTTTTGATTTTTCGCAACAAAAGCTTCCGTTTTATTTGCGCCTTCATCCAAAGTATTAAATACCTCTGCAGTTGTAGATTCTTCCTCTACTTTTTTTGCATGTTCTTCTTTATTGCTTGGTTTATGTCCTTTTTTCTTGTAAGTCGCCATAGAATTGGTTTAATGTGTGGCAAAAATAAAATTTTTATTCAGATAAAAAAGGGAAAAATTTTGTTATTTTTTAATAATTTTAACGCTATTCCTGTACCTTTACATCTCGAACTATTTTATTCATTAAGCTGAATTACAGCATTTTATGTTTTTAAAAACCCTCTCATTAGTAAATTATAAGAATTTTACTGCCGCTACATTTGATTTTGATTCCAAAATAAATTGTTTGGTAGGTCATAATGGGGTTGGAAAAACCAATGTGCTGGATAGTATTTATCACCTCTCTTTCGGGAAAAGCTATTTCAACCCAATTACCAGTCAGAATATTAATCATGATGCCGAATTTTTCGTAATCGACGGTACTTTGCAGAAGAATGACCGGGAGGAACATATTTTGGTAAGCGCGAAACGCGGCCAAAAAAAAGTGATAAAACGAAATAATAAGGCCTACGAAAAATTTAGTGAGCATATTGGCTTCATTCCTGCCGTGATTATTTCCCCGGGAGACCGGGATCTTATAATAGAAGGTAGTGAAACCCGCCGTAAATTCATGGATGGAGTGATTTCCCAAAGCGACCAGGAATACCTGAATGCATTGATACAGTATGGGAAGGTGATTGCACAAAGAAATGCCCTTTTGAAATTTTTTGCTGCAAATTCCAAATTTGACAGGGATACCCTGGATATCTACAACGCTCAAATGAGCGAGTTGGGAAATTTACTTTTTAAAAAAAGAAAGGCTTTTTTGGAAGAATTCATACCAATCTTTGATAAACGCTATGCTGAAATTACCAACAAAAAAGAAAAGGTTGCCTTACTATATAAGAGTCAGTTATTTGAAAAACCGATTTCTGAATTGCTGGAGCTGAATCTACAAAAGGATATGATGCTGCAATACACGAGTGTGGGACTTCATAAAGACGATCTCAGTTTTGAGATCGAAGGACATCCCATTAAAAGATTTGGATCTCAGGGCCAGCAAAAATCTTTTCTCATCGCTTTAAAGCTCGCTCAATTCGATTTTATAAAAAAATTGAGTAAGTCCAGCCCAATATTACTTCTGGATGATATTTTTGATAAATTGGACGAACAACGCGTAGCGCACATTGTGGCCCTGGTTGCCGAGAATGAGTTGGGACAAATATTTATTAGTGATACCCATCCGGAAAGGACAGAAAAAGTGGTAAAAGAAAGCAATCAGTCCTATAAAATGTTTAGATTGTGATCTGTTCCGAAGAATCAATTTTCAGAAATAAATCAGTAATGTCCGGAAGAGTTGAGATCGTTCCGTCTTTGGCATAACTGCAAGAACAAAGGCTTGATTTTAAATAACTAATAAAAATCCAGTTATGATTTCTATTTTTTCAGAACACTTTAATTATCGGTATAATTGAAAAATTCAGAAAAGTAAAGTTTGTTCTCCTTTGGAATGCTCAATGAATGAGTGGTTTCAGTTTTCACAAAAATGTTTGCCGGACAGCAATGGAAGTAAACATAAAATTCAAAATCTGTTTAAATGAAAAACATCGTATTAATAATCCTGCTTGCCGCTTTAGCTACAAGCTGTAAACAACAATCACCCGAAGAAAAACTTGTCCATCTAAACGGATACTGGGAGATTGAAAAAGTAGAGTTCTCCAGGGATTCCATCAAAGAGTTCCGGATGAGTGAAAATGTAGATTATTTTGAAATAAAAGAA
>JAWOHC010000142.1:0-3134 GCA_046496275.1 Gillisia sp. | reverse complement strand
GATCATCCTGTGGTAAAGGTTTAAATATGAGTTTGGAGGAAGAATTGGTGAGATCCAGAATAGTTTCAGCTAATTGCAGCATAGTGAATTCATTTTGATTTCCAAGGTTCACTGGACCTGTGAAATCATTTTCGGTGCCCATCATTCGAAGCATCCCTTCCACCAAATCATCTACATATTGAAAGGAACGGGTTTGTTTTCCACTCCCAAAAATACTAATATCCTCCCCCTTTAATGCCTGTACAATAAAATTTGAAACCACGCGTCCATCTCCGGGATTCATATTTGGTCCATAGGTGTTAAAAATTCGTACAATCTTAATAGTTACCTTGTTTTGGTTGTGATAATCCATAAAGAGCGTCTCTGCACAGCGTTTTCCTTCATCATAACAGGATCTGGGGCCAATAGGGTTTACATTCCCCCAATATTCTTCCGGTTGCGGATGGATTTCCGGATTACCATAAATTTCACTTGTACTGGCCTGCAGGACTTTGGCCTTTACCCGTTTTGCCAAACCCAGCATATTGATGGCCCCCATAACCGATGTTTTAATTGTTTTTATAGGATTGTACTGGTAATGAACTGGGGAAGCAGGACAGGCCAAATTATAGATCTCATCAACCTCTATAAAAAAGGGTGAAATTATATCATGCCTTACCAATTCAAAATAGGGATTATTTAATAGAGGGATAATATTTTGCTTTCTTCCGGTGAAATAATTATCAAGACAAATTACCTCATTCCCCTCTTTTAATAATCGTTCACAAAGGTGAGAGCCTATAAATCCTGCTCCTCCGGTTACTAGTATTCTTTTCATATTTAGATACGTATTGTTTTTTATGGTCTCCCAATAGCTAACAGGAGTAATTCTCATATTCCTGCCCGATGACAGTCGGGTTCATTGGTGTTTGCATCGGGTTTCCGTTATGCCCTTTTCATATTAATTTTATTTAGTAGTTCTACCTACTAGGGCTATTTGGGGTAAATCTCATTAAGCTTTCTGCTATTTCCTTTATTATCTTTATGGAAGTTCAATGATGACTGTATCGAAGCCCCAATTTTCTCATTTCGCCGGCTTTTCAATTCTTTAATTTTTGTTTGTATTTGAAGAAAATATTGGAATTTATAACTGGCGAAATAAAAACCTGCTGATCCATCCATAAATCCCATTTTTAAAATATAGCTGCCAAGAAAAAAAGCTATGGGTAAGATACCCCATCTCATTAATCTATATTTCATAGCCTGTCTGGAATTAAGGCTCTCAAAACCATCCTGATCAAGGCTTAGGAACCGCCGGGCCTCCCATGTAGAATAAGCATTGTGCCGATCAATATATGCCTCCAGGCCCTTATAATCCTGATGATCAACTTTGGTTTTTATCTTTCCGCATTTTCCTTCAATAATTGGATGCTCGTGAACTTCCATATCCAAATGGCTCCAGAAATCTTCCTTAATTTGTTCATATTCCCCGGCTCCAACTCTAAATAATGCCAATTTCTCAAAAATATCGCCATACTTAAGCTCCTTTCCCATAAAGTACTTATTAAACCTAATCCAATAACCAATAATTTCAGGGTTTTTGATCTTCTGTTGTACTTCTTCAATAAAACTTTGATTTATATATTCATCAGCATCCAGAAAAAAAATCCAATCATTCCGAAAGCTAAGATTCCGCATCACCCAATTTCTTTTTTTAGGAAAATGTCCATTCCATTCAAATTGGTGTACTTCTGCACCATTGCTTTTCGCGATTGCTACAGTACGATCTGTACTGCCCGAATCTATTACCAGAATTTGATCAAACCCTGATAACAACTGCAGGCAATGCGGCAAATTTTGTTCTTCATTTTTAACCGGTATGATTACAGTGATTGGGATCTTTTCCATTAGGCTTTGGTTTTATTAATGTGAATAATTACAGAAACTTTATTTAAGGAACAGAAGTATAGAAAAATACTTTTCTTATTTTGCTTTTTAAGTTCTTGAAACTTTTCTTCAGGAGAAAGATTTAAGCTACATCCCTTCAGAGGGGAAAATATGATATTAAAATTATTTTTCTTCGTTCAAATATGGAAGTGTTTTTCACCTTCTCTTTCATTTGTTATTCCATTTAGATGTTGTGCCAGTCTGGCTGCGAAAGCTCCAAGATAGAATGTTGGATTGGCCTGGCTGGAGGTAGGAAAAACAGCGCTGGAGCACACATATAAATTTTCACAGCCAAAGACTTTTAAGTTTCGATCTACTACTCCTTTATCCGGGCCATCAGCGATTCGAATTGTACCAACCTGGTGAAGCCCATCTTTTGACCTTTTACGGATTTCGGCATTTAGCTGATCCTTTTCATACCAATATTCCAATTTTCCGCAGTTGTTCTTTTGTAAATGTTTATCAAGTTCTTTATGGAGTCTTATTACTGATTCGATTTCCTTATCACATAATGAGTATTCAATTTCCAGTGTTTCACCATCCTCTGCCAGTTTCATTTTGTTCTTGCTTAAAGGTATTTGTTCAGAATGAAAGTGTAAGGCATAGGTGTTTTTTTTATTAAACAGAAAAACTCCTGGTAATTTTCTTTTTGTTAAATATCGCTTTAAAAATATTTCAGCAGGTTTTAATAAAGAAATGGGAAAATCCTTAGCTACATTAAGAACATGTGCGCCAACCTGTTCCACTTTTCCTTTGGTAATTGATTCTTTAATTGCCGGGGGAGCTAATTTTTCACCTAAAAAAGGCAAAATCATAAGCAAATACATTAAAGACATTGCGCCATTTTTATGTGCTGCCTGATGATATAGAGGATTATCAAGCCAGATGGCAGTATTTAATAAGTTCTTTTTAACCAGAAAATCAGTTTTAAACTGAAATCGTCTCC
Organism: Gillisia sp.; assembly: GCA_046496275.1. Lineage (GTDB taxonomy): Bacteria > Bacteroidota > Bacteroidia > Flavobacteriales > Flavobacteriaceae > Gillisia. The sequence goes on along the minus strand of JAWOHC010000142.1, from coordinate 262 downwards.
TTAGGTAAACCCCATCTTCGTCTTTAATAAAACCAAATTCTGTCTTTTCAGGATCACCATTAAAAATAACAGAAGCAATCTTACCACTTAAATGCCCCTGATAATATTTCCCAAGTGCCTGAGGAACCTTCTTTAAATTTTTAAAGACCTGAAGATTTCTTAACAGTAAACGAGTAGATTCCTGACTTCCGGCAGCAATTACAAATTTAGCTGCATTAATTTCCACTGTTTCCCCCTGAGCACTTCTTATTTTCAATGTTAA
>JAWOHC010000092.1:0-3198 GCA_046496275.1 Gillisia sp. | reverse complement strand
TTTCAGGAATTCTGAAATTTCCCTGATAAGCGTTTCTGAAGGGTTTTTGGTTTCAAGGTCCTTCAAAAATTTAAAACAGCGTTCCTGAAGTTGCAGCAGCTTGCCCGCAAGCACTTTTTTATATTTGGCAACTTCCTCCACATGGTTTTCTATCACTACATTGTCTATGTTTTTAATAAAAACAACATCAGCCTTAAGCTCATTCAGGTTATCGATTAATGCTCCATGTCCACCAGGCCTGAAAAACAATTTCCCTTCTTTAGTCCTAAAGGGCAGATTTGAATAGTCAACCGCTATAGTATCGGTTTTGGGATTTTGACACGAATAGGTTACTACGAATTTCACCTGAGTCTTTTTCTCTATTCTTTTTTTTATAGCCTCAAATTCAGCTTCAAATTTCTCTTTATGGCCTTCAGAAACCGTAAAGTGCAGTTTTGCAACCCCATCGATGGCTGCATATTTTGACGATTCGAATAAATGCTCTTCAAAAGCTGTGGCAACATGATCGCCATAGTTATGAAAAGGCACCAGGCCCTTTGGATAGTCGCTTAAATTGAGGCCGGGAGCATATAATATAGTACGAACCAGGGTGAATTTTTTTGCGTCATCAGAAAGGCTGTTAAATCCCGGCTGACTCTCCATGGCATTATTCACCGCTCTTTTATAAAATGGCAGTTTTTCGATTTGGGAAAAAAAGCGTTTTAAATTCTCATTTTTATTCCTGGATAAAAAATCTGAAATTGATTCTTTTTCAGCTTCAAATTCTTCCAGAAACTCGTGTAGATCTTTAAACATTCGGGTTGCAGCTCCCGAAGCCGGTATAAATTTTATAATATCAAAACCAGACTTATTAGCCTCGTAGTACTCTGCCAGTTCATTTTTTTGAGATTCAGAAAATTGCTGAATTCCGTCTCCTATAGTTGCAGCTGCAAGTATATTTACTGGAATATTTCCTCTTTCAAAAATCCTTAATTGCTCCTCAACTTTTTCCTTTGTTAATCCTATAGCTTCAATTTGCTTTAAATCTTCTTCTCTGGAAATCACTTTTCTCGTTTTAATAATTCATCAATCGCAGAAACGGCCGTTTCAAAGCGTTCATTTTCATCCCCATTTAAAATAACATAGGGTCGTCTATTAAGCTGTAGGGTGCTCTTAAATTTTTTGAACATTCCTTCTCTGTCATGAGGTTTATCTCTCAAATCGTCCGGAATCCATTGGTTGTCAATATTAGTTAAAAAGTAGATGTCGTACCAATTGTTTAACGCAGCTTTAAGAAGCAATGGGTTACAGTAGCCGTGATAATATGCTTCCGAATAGACTTTTAACTCCAATAGATCTGTGTCACAAAAAAGTATTTTATTAGCGATTTTCGCTTGCTTATTTTCCCGTAGCATCTGGCCCTTTGCTATTGGAATAAGATCATGGGGTTCACAGGTTTTCTTTACCTGATCCCATTTTCGCTGAAGATAATCCCTCATATATTCCGGAACCCAGGCGGTCTCATAATGATTTGCAAGCCGTTGGGCCAATGTGGTTTTCCAGGTTGATTCTGGTCCGTAGAGCACTGCTTTCAGGCAGTTTGCAGGTTCTTGTTTAAGCTTTTCTTCCATGCGAAATAACCGTAAAAGGCGATAATTGTAAATAAAAAGTATTGAAAACTGGTAAGGGTCAAACCTTTATAAAAATATAAAGGTACAGAGATTAAATCTCCTATAATCCAGAAGATCCAGTTTTCCAATTTTTTCTTTGCCATAAGGAACATTCCAACGAAGAATATAGCCGTAGTGAGTGTATCAAGATATGCAGTCCAGTCTGTCCATTTATCAAAGTAATTATAAACGCCATAAACAAACAGCAAGGTTCCCAAAAACAACCAAACCGCATTTAAATGTTCTTTTTTGGTCATAGTGGTTACCGGCGTAAAATGGATGGCATCCACTTTACGTGTCCAAATATACCAGCCGTAGATACTCATGGCAAAATAATAGGCATTAATCATCATATCTCCCAAAAGGCCCCATTGCCAAAGCAGGTATACAAAAATCAAAGTGCTGATAATCCCGGTTGGATACACCAGGATATTCTCCTGTTTAGAAAACCAAACCGATAAGAACCCAAAGATTACCGCAATTATCTCAAGTACTATAAATAATGTCCTGTAACCATAATATTGTTCAAAAAGAAAATCAAAAATCGGCTGCATAGTCGCTACGATCAGATTTTACAATTTTTATATACATCAATCCACGGTCTATGGCCTCAAATGCTGTTTTTATTTCTTTGTTAAGAACTGTCATAACCTCATCATACTCCCCATAAACCTGGGTGCTTAAAGGATTTTCTTTTACGATTAATCCTGAATTCCGCATTTGTTTGATAAAGTTGATAATTGCCGGTTCGTAATTATCCTGAATAGGCGTAAGGGTTAGTTCTACTGAAATTTTCATTTAATACTTGGTTTAGCAAAGAATACACGAATGTTTTAATTGTTAACAAAGTTAGGAATTTGAAGTTGAAGTTTTGTAATTCTGAACGAGCTTGTTTAAGACTGTCATCGCGAAGGAGGCTTTGGGCCGACTGAAGCAATCTCATGTATGGCGAAGGGATCAAGTTTAAGAACGTTTATGCCTTTAAACGACCCGTCCAATAAGTACGCAGGATTCTTCACTACTGCAGAATGACAAACCAGTCTGTTTTTCGTGTTTCTAACTACAAATACTCCCCATTTTCAAAAGCAGTCCCAATCACTACCATATCGGCACCGGCTTCATAGGATCGCTTTAGGTGTTGTTTGCTGCGGATACCGCCACCAACAATTAACGGAATATCTATCGCTTTTTTAACCGCCGATATAATCTCTTCTGAAACAGAAATCAAAGCTCCACTTCCCGCTTCCAGATAGATCAGTTTTTTTCCCGAATATTGACCGGCCAGCGCAGTATTAACTATAGTTTCAATTTCAAATTGAGGAATTGGTCTTGTATTGCTTACCCGGTGCACTGCGCAATTTGTTCCGCCATCTATAAGAATATATCCCGTTGGGATAATTTCCAGGGATGAATTCCGAAGTTTTTCTACAGATTTTACTTGCTGTTCAATTAAATATTCAGGGTTTCTGCCGGAGATCAAACTTAAAAACAATAGGGCATCAGCAAGTTCCGTTATTTGAGTGTGATCTCCCGGAAATAAAACCACGGG
>JAWOHC010000006.1:0-9698 GCA_046496275.1 Gillisia sp. | reverse complement strand
ACCAAAAGCACCTTTTCTTCTAAAAATCTTCCATTCTCAAATAGTTCTACCAGTACTTTGGCTTCACCTTCCCAAATACAGGAAACATTTATTGGACATCGGGAATCTGAAATCACCTCTTTAAACTTAAGGGATCGGCTTCCAAATTTCAGCAAATCTCCCTGCTGCACTGCAGCGCTATAACTCCTGATTTCTGAAGTTTCCTGTCCCATTAAAGTAAAAGAAAAAATAAGGAATACGGATGCTAAAAAATATTTCATGGGTTGTGGTTTTTCTTTAAGGATGAGCATAAAATCCCACTCTTGCAATTATTAGCCCAAACCAACATCCAGGGTCATCATTATTATAAATCCTCCTATGAATCCCATCGTAGCAATATCTGTAAATCTATCCTGCTGAGATTCTGGGATCACTTCTTCCACCACTACAAATATCATTGCTCCGGCAGCAAAAGAGAGCGCATACGGCAAAATAGGTTCAAAAGTAAGCACCATCCAGGCGCCTAAAACGGCAGCGATAGGTTCTACCGCAGCTGAAAGTTGGCCGAAATTAAAACTTCTCCATTTGCTTAAACCCTGTCTTCGTAAGGGCATGGCAACCGCAAATCCTTCTGGGAAATTCTGAAGTCCAATACCTATTGCGAGTGCTACTGCACCTCCAATGGAAGCGCCGTCAAGACCTGCCGCAGCAGCTCCAAATAACACACCTACGGCAAGTCCTTCCGGAATGTTATGCAGCGTAATGGCCAGGGTCAATAAAGTAGATTTATGCCACGGGGTCTTAATACCTTCCTTTTCTGACATTTGAAAATTCACGTGCAAATGTGGAAGGATTTTATCCAGGCCGAAGAGAAAAAAAGCTCCCAGAGTAAAACCCACTACTGCAGGGATAACTTTTACAAATCCTTCCCCGGGACTCATTTCAATTCCGGGAGCAAGTAGACTCCAGAAGCTGGCCGCAACCATAACGCCACCCGTAAAACCAAGCATTCCATCAAAAAAGGCGCGATTCATGGTTTTAAACAAAAAAACCAGGGAAGCGCCTAATGCGGTAAGTGCCCAGGTGAAAAGGGTAGCAAGAAATGCCGCAAGAATTGGATTAATACTTTGAAAGTAATCAATTATTAGTTCCATAGTTAGGATGTTTTAACATAAAGGTTACCTGAGATTAAATGGGAAATACGAAGTTCCTTATCGTTGATTTTCACCAACATGGATTGGTCAAAAGATTCTTTTTCCAACACCAGTAATTCTTTCCCAAGAGCAATTCTATTTTTATCCAAAAACTGAAGAAAGGGTGCAGTAGAATCCCGTACCCCAACACATATACCGGAACTACCTTTTTCCACGTCTGATAACAACATTTTATTGGAAACAGAAAATTTGCCCTCGGCATCCGGAATTGGATCTCCGTGTGGATCGCGTTTTGGAAACCCCAGGAATTTATCCAGTTCGCTAATAAGTTTTTCAGACCGGATATGCTCCAGCTGCTCTGCCACATCGTGAACTTCATCCCAGTTAAAATTGAGTTTTTCAACAAGGAAAACCTCCCATAAACGATGTTTTCGTATTACAGCTATTGCTGTTTCCCTGCCAGATTTACTCAATTTTACCCCCTGGTATTTTTTGTAATTCAGCAATTTTTTTTCTGAAAGCTTCTTGATCATATCGGTTACCGAAGACGCTTTGGTCTCCATCTCCTCCGCAAGGGCATTGGTGCTAACCCCCTCCGGAAATGAATTTTCCAAATGAAAAATAGCCTTTAAATAATTTTCTTCTGAAAGACTGAACATAAACCTCTTTTTTTATGGCTCAAAAATACATTTTTATTTTAAATAAAACCTTTTTTAGACTTGTCTAAATTTATTTTGTAGTTTTGTAAAAAATAAATTAATGAAGTATATAATATATTTGGCGCTATTTTTATTCGGGACAAATGGATATGCACAATCAGGAGAGTTTTCCGGAGTAATTTTTTCTGAAAATGGGCCGGTTCCCTTTGCTAATGTTTATATAGAAAATTTAAAATCGGGCACTACCGCAAATGAATCCGGGAGCTATTCCCTGAAAAACATTCCACAGGGAACCCATACATTGCAAATAAGCGCTGTGGGTTACGAGGCTATAAAAAGGGAAATTTCCATAGGTCCCAACCAAAAATTAAAAATGGATTTCCGGCTGAAAATTTCCTCCAATGAACTTTCTGAAGTTTTAATTATCGATGAGCAATCCGGTTTAGCCCGGCGCACGCCATACAATGTTTCTACCATAAACATGGCAGGAATTGAAAATAAAGGAAATCCCAATGGAATGATGGGGATACTAAGGGAAGTTCCGGGAATTTACGGAGCAGAATTCGGACAGGGAATTGTAAAACCTTTTATTCGCGGACTTGGGTTTTCACGAATAGTAACCATATACCAGGGCAATAAACTCGAAAACCACCAGTGGGGTGCAGATCACGGATTAGGGATCAACGATCTTGGGATAAAAAGTGTGGACGTGATAAAAGGTCCAGCTTCGGTATTATATGGATCTGGCGCTTTGGGCGGGGTTTTACTTTCAAAGGATGATGATTTTTATCTTAATTCCAATAAACTTGCAGGAAATGCCGGTACTACCTTCAACAGTATTTCCAATGGAATACGAACCTACGGTTCTTTGGGAAAATCCTTTAAAAACGACATGTTTTTCGCCGTAAATGCAGCCTATGAAACCCACGCCGACTATAAAAACGGCGATGGAAGAACAATAGGAAACAGCAGGTTTAATACCCAAACGATTCGGCTACATACCGGAATTGAAAAAGAGAATTTTCAGAATAAATTATCCTTTACCTACAACAATCAGAATCTGGGAATTATAAGTGATGAAGAAATGAATGCTTCCCAATCCCTTGCAACTTCCAGAAATGACAGGGATATGCAACTGCCTTTTCAGGAAGTGGAAGATTTCCTGATCTCTTATAACCAGGGAACTCAAAATGAGCACCTGGAGAGTTTTCTTCACCTTTCCCATCATTTTAATGACCGGAAAGAAATTGAAACAGAACCTAATTTGGTAGATCTTGGATTGATGCAGCACCATACATTTTACAATTTCAGACTGCGTTTTCCAAAAGGAAAAATCAAACACAGCATAGGAACTCAGGGAAGTTTTAAGCAAAATGATAACCTGGATACCGCTCAAAAATTTCTAATCCCGGATGCCCGTACCTTTGAAAGCGGGATTTATTACCTGAGTAGCCTGGATCTTGAATCTGTTTTTTTACAGGGCGCTCTCAGGTATGATTACAGAACCGTTACCGCCGATGCCACATCTGCACCTTTGGTGACTTATGATTTTATCCTGCCGGGGAACCCGGAAAACCGGAAACTCACTAAAACCTTCAGCGGATTAACAGGCTCTCTTGGAATGACCACCAAATTTGACGAAGAAAATACCCTCAAATTAAATTTCTCAACCGGGTTTAGAGCTCCGGATCTCGCCGAATTATTTTCCAATGGTCCCCATCCCGGGACCAGCAGATTTGAAAAAGGGAATGAAAATTTTGGACGGGAACAAAGTTTCCAGGCAGACGCGAATTACAGTTATAGAAAAAATAATTTTCACGGCCAGATATCGGTTTTTGGAAGTCGGATAAACAACTACATCTTTTTTGCTTCTACCGATGAAATACGGGAAGAAGATAATCTTGAAATATGGTCTTATCTACAAACCGATGCCGATTTTTACGGGATGGAGTTCGATTTAAAACACAGCTGGTTAAAAAACAACCGACTGGAAACCGCTATTTCAGGAGCAATTGTAAGAGCATCGGAAAGGGGATCGAATGAAAATATAAGTTTTATTCCTCCCAATAATTACAATGCTGCGCTAAGCTATTTTGCACTTCAGGATAAATCGCTTTATCTATTTTCAAAATTAAGGCTTATAGAAACTCAGAACAGGGTTGGATTTAACGAGGAAAAAACACCGGGATATGTGCTCCTAAATTTGGGTGCAAGCAAAAAAATGAATCTGAAAAAAAACAATATGGAAGTTGGTATCACCGTGTATAATGCGCTAAACAAAACCTATGTAGATCATATGTCCATTCTCAGGACTTTTAATGTGAGCAGTCCCGGAAGGAATTTAATGTTGAACCTTAATTATAATTTTTAACTGAAAAAATGGGACCGTTCCCAAATAACAGTTTGCAGCAAAATTGGATAAAGCAAAGTAGGTTTTTTAAATTCCCCATTCTTTTTAAATGTCCTCGTAGGCTTCCTGGACCCTGGTAAATTTTTCCAGAGCACCTTTTCTGTAGGCTTCATCCATATTTTGCAGTTTACCCGGATGGTGGTTTTTTGATATATTTAGGCGACAGTAATATCATAGTCTTTAATCTATTATCTATCATTGTTGTCCGGTAAACATTTTTGTGTAAGCTTAAAACCACACATTCCTTGGGCATTGCAAGGGGGACTTTAAGAAATAAACCTTATTGTTCTGAATTTTTCAATTACATCGATAAATAAAGTGTTCTCAAAAAATAGAACTCATTACTAAAGTTTTTCAGTTAATTAAAATCAAGTCTCTTTTCTTGGTTCTTCCGTTACGCCTAAGGCGGAACGATCTTGCCTCTTTACCTGGCATTACTGTTTATCTATATTCTTTCGCCTGGTTTTTATTCAAAAAACCGGCTATCAAAAATAAAAGGGGATTGCGCTTTTATTTTGATTTTCTTGAAGTGTTTGTGGTAAGGGTTAAGTAAAAAATTAAAATCGCCCTGTACCACTGCTGATGGTACTTTTAAAACAGCAGTTTCATTAGTCTTAATAAAATGATCGCCTATAGCTTGCGTTTTGGGATGATAGGGAAATCTATTCCAAATTTCAGGGAGTTCCTTTTGGGAGACTGTCTGGATTTTAAGGATATCAGGGATGAAAATTTCAAGCATCTCAAAATCTTGAGGAAGCAAGTAAAACGGAAGGTGAACCACTACTTCGGCCATAGCAAGTGCACGGCTATCCGCACAATAAATCATTTCTACGCCTTTAGAATTCCAGCGATTACCCGACAAAGCTGCTCCTTTTCCCGAAAGCTCGCCAGCATATTTTCTTCGCGACAATCTAAAAACGTGCATTACACAAAAATACCTTGGTCAATTCTGTGAAGCTCATTAAGCACCATCTCTTTACCATAAGAATCTTTAAGCAGTTCGATGGGTTTCATAGATCCCAGTGCAAATAATGGGGTGCTTAACCACATATAAAATTTACTGCTTGTGTCAAATACAGTATTGCCCAAAAGGGCTACTTCAGCAATCTCAATGATTTTTTCTGAATGAATGGGCTTAAAGCGAAAGTTTTTCTCTGCTCTGTAACGTTGCAAGGACTTAGAAGAAATATTCAATATTTCAGCCCAATCTTCATCAGAAAATGGGGTGATTTTTGTGATTTCAGAAAACAAGGTAAAAGTAATACCGGATCTGATGGAATGGATAACCAACAATTTATTATTCAAAAAATCAGCAAAGGAGAAATTTTTATCAATACTACCTTGTCTTAAAGATGCAGGCACTTGTGCAACATAGATTGCTGCTGCTTCATTAATTTGATTTAAAGATTCTTCAAACAAATTCATCTCACGAACTTTTATCCTCAAATTTAAGACATTTGTCTGGGTATTTCAAATTTATTTTAAAAATTTTTCTCTTTTCGCCACTACTCATGCGCCGCTTGAACTTTGCTGAATTTGTACGCAGCGCCTTTGCGATTTTTATATGCCCCTTTCTTTTTGAATGTGCTCATAAGCTTCCTGAACCCTGGTGAATTTTTCCTGAGCACCTTTTCTGTAGGCTTCATCCATATGCTGCAATTTATCGGGATGATATTTTTTGGCCATGGTCCTGAAGGCTTTCTTTACTTCGGCATCGGTTGCAGATTTTTCGATCTCCAGGATCTTATAAGCATTATCGGCACTTTTAAAGAACATGGCCTTAATACTTTCAAAATCCCTTCTCATCAGGTTTAAATGAGCAGAAATCTCGGAGAGCTCTCTTAATTCTGCTTCAGAAACAAGGCCATCGGCCTTTGCAATACTAAATAAGAAGTGGAGTATTTGTAAGCGAACCTCATATCTGGTCCGTTTTTGAAGATATAACCCAATGCGCTGCCCGGATATTTCCCTGTTTTTAATAACCTCGTTAAATGTCCTGAAAGTAGCATTTGCACGTTCCTTTCCATAAGCCTGAACAAAATAAGCCCTCACATAATCCAGTTCGGTTTGCGACACTTTCCCATCTGCTTTAATTACCAGGGAAGCCAGGGAAAGCAAATTTAGCTCAAAATCTCCCGGTGAAACTTTTTGGTCCTGAAAACCTACGGAAGGACGCTTCCAGTTATCTATTAAGGTTCCAATAATAAATCCAAGAACCGCACCCGGAAACCTGAAAAACATATAGCCTACAACGGCCAAAATCCATTTAAACATGAAAATTCTTTTTTAAAGGGGCAAAGATACCATTTTGGAGGTGTATATACGAATCTATACGGGAATTGCTTAATCTATCCATAGGTTAAAAAATATCGATTTTTAATAGGAGCCCTATTTTCCAAACCATCAACAATTTACACGGTTAACAAACCCTAATAAACCAATAAATTAAGCCTATAAATTCATAGGGATTTGAGATAAGGCAGCTTAAGTAAATTCCGTATCTTTACCCTTTATAAATGTTTATTAAAAATTCTATATATATGTATCCAGCAGATTTAGTTAAACCGATGAGAGAAGACCTTACAAGAGTAGGTTTTCAGGAATTACATACTATTGCCGATGTTGATGCGGCCATGGAAAAAAAGGGAACTACGCTTGTTGTTGTGAATTCAGTGTGTGGATGTGCGGCAGCGAATGCCCGTCCTGGAGCTCGAATTTCCTTACAAAACAGTAAAACCCCAGACAATTTAGTGACCGTTTTTGCAGGTGTAGATAAAGAAGCTACAGATAAGGCCCGTGCTTTTATGCTGCCTTTTCCTCCCTCTTCTCCCTGTATGGCACTTTTTAAAGACGGAGAGTTGGTTCACATGCTTGAACGCCATCACATCGAAGGGCGACCTGCAGAAATGATTGCAGAAAATCTAACAAGCGCTTATAACGAGTTCTGTTAAAAACGATTTTCATTTGAATATATTAACCGACCTGGAAACAGTTCGGTTTTTTTTTGACTTGAAATGAAGCATATTTTTGTATCTTACTTAACCTGAAAAATTTTAGATCTTATGAAGACTCTTTTTATTCTTTTGATATTCGCAACAAGCTTTGCCGGATGCGATGATATAAAATCTGATCAGGAATTAACCATTCTGGAACTGGAAAAGCAGCTTCAGGCGATTTACACATTTATAGACAACGGAGACTGTTCCCCATCCTCTGAATGTGCATTTATGCCCTACGGAAGCAAAGCCTGCGGCGGCCCCCAGGGATATCTCCTATTCTCTTCAGAAACAGATATCCCGGCACTTCATAAGATGGTTGAAAAACACCGCAAAGCAGAAGAAGCATACAACAAACAAAACCGCATTATAAGCGATTGCAGTATTCCGGTACCACCGGAAAAACTGGATTGTAAAAATGGAAAATGCATTCAAATTCAATAATAATTCTTTCCTGATATTTTTTTATAAAAATGTATGTTTGCAATGATCAAGAGCCATTTGGAAAACCGGGATAGGGAAAAGCAGAACATCCTCAATTCTAATGAAATGCAAACCGACGGGTCTATGTAAAAAAACATCGGTGGAATAATTAAAATATGAAGAAACTACTCGCCTACCCTCTTTCAATAATTTCGTACTTCTTTTTCTTCCTAACTCTTGGAGTATTTCATGTAATCCAGTTGTTAAGCCTAAAGCTCGGAGGTTATCAGGCCCATAAAACTTCAGTGGATGTGTTTAATTTTTTCCTGATGCGTTGCCTTAACATATTAGGGACACGTTTCAGCATAGATAACCCTCACGATATTCCGGTTGACAGGTCTTGCATATTTGTCTCGAATCATCAGGGAATCTATGACATTCCACCCATCATCTGGTATTTAAGAAAACACCATCCTAAATTTGTAAGTAAAAAGGAGCTTGGAAAAGGAATTCCCGGAATTTCGTTCAATTTACGGCATGGAGGTTCGGTCCTCATCGATAGAAAAAACCCGAAACAGGCAGTGGTGGCATTAGCAGGTTTTGCAAAATATTTAAATAGGACAGGGCATTCTGCAATGATTTTTCCGGAAGGAACCCGAAGCAGAAACGGGCAACCAAAAAGTTTTGCTAAAACGGGAATGCAAATTCTGTTCAAAAAAATGCCCGATGCCCTTATAGTGCCAATAACCATCAATAATTCCTGGAAACTCTTTGAATACGGCCACTTTCCACTGGGAATTGGAGTTCATATAACTATGAAGGTTCATGAACCCATTCCTGTAAATTCCGCCGATCCAGATAGCCTAATCGAAAAAGTAGAACGAACAATTATTACCGATATAAAATAGCGAGCATCAAAACGCTAGATTTTTATTTAAACCTGTTAGGTTTAAACTTCCATTTCACTTTTATGGTTGTTAAAATCTGAGATGATCAAAAAAAAACAAGTTTATGACCCAGGCTCAAATCGTAGAAAACACAAAGTCGTTCGTAAGAATAACACTTCAACATGCCGAAGGCGGGCACGACTGGTTTCATATACAGCGTGTTTATAACAACGCAAAACTTATTGCTGAAACCGAGAATGCCGATTTGTTTATAGTTCAACTGGGAGCGCTACTTCACGATATTGCCGATTCAAAATTCCATAACGGGGATGAAACCGTAGGTCCAAAAATCGCTTCAGAATTTCTAAAAACTCAGAAAGTTTCTTCTGAAGTGATCACCCATGTGGTTCATATAATTGAGAATATTTCTTTCAAGGGAGGGAATGAAATGCAGCAGTTCCACTCTCTGGAACTGGATATTATTCAGGATGCCGACCGTTTAGACGCGCTTGGTGCCATTGGAATTGCCCGCACGTTCAATTATGGCGGATTTAAAGGAAGATCGCTCTACGACCCCCAAATTAAGCCGGACCTGGCGATGAGCAAAGAAGCCTATAAAGCATCTACCGCTCCAACGATCAATCATTTCTATGAAAAATTGCTGTTGCTTAAAGAACGGATGAATACGGAATCCGCAAGAAAAATAGCAGAAGAACGACATCGCTATATGGAACATTTCCTGGAGCAGTTCTATGCCGAATGGAATGGAGAAAAATAGAAACCCTCTCTAGTTACTCCAAAAACGGAGAAAAAGAGAGGGTTTTTTATTATGACTCTGGAAATTCATTCTTCAGAAAAAATGAATTTTGAATCTTAAATCCAAAATTTTAGAACCAGGCATTCCAGGGAATTCTGGAAAGCATCAGGATTAAAGCAATGCTATAAAATATAGCTAGTAATTTAAATTTTGGCTTGGAGGTTAGTTTTCCTTTATGTTTTGAATATCCCATCGTAATAAGGACAATGGCAATAATCATAATTAGAGGATGCTCTACAAGATACAATCTTGAGATTGAATCCTTCATAACCCCGCCCATACCAATTGCACTAAACTTACTGAAATGAGGCGATACAAAATAAAGCACGATCCCAATCAACAACTGTATATGGGAGGCGATAAGGGTAAAAAG
>JAWOHC010000397.1:0-2934 GCA_046496275.1 Gillisia sp. | reverse complement strand
GTTTGAAAATATTATTTATTAACCATTCTAAATAGTATTAATCTAAACTACTAAGTACCTACTTTTTCATTCTATTATACATTTTAAAAAATAAAAATACCAATTTTTGATATATATTAATCAAAAAACGTTAAAATACTTACCAATTACGTCATAAAAAAAATTAAATATGCCTATTTCTTTTGATAACCCATTACTTCAGGAATTTTCTTTTGCGCCATTCTCCGAAATAAAGAATGAGCATTTTAAACCTGCAATTTTAAGATCTATTGAGATTGCAAAAACCGAAATTGACCAAATTACCTCCTCAAAAGAAGATCCAACTTTCAAAAACACCATTGAAACTTTGGAATTTTCGGGAAAGCAACTCGATTTGGTGACCAGTATTTTTTTTAATCTGAATTCCGCCGAAACCAATGACGAAATTCAGAAGATCGCACAGGAGGTTTCCCCGGTTCTTTCTGAATTTAAAAATGATGTAATCCTGAATAAGGCACTTTTTGAAAGGGTTAAAACGGTGTATCTACAAATGGAATCCCTGGAGCTTACTATAGAACAGCGAATGCTGCTCGATCAAAAGTACAAGGCTTTCTCAAGAAACGGGGCGAATCTTTCCGAAGATAAAAAGAAAGAATTACGTGAAATTGATAAACAGCTATCTACGTTAAGCTTAAAATTTGGGGAGAATGTATTAGCAGAAACCAACAGGTATGAACTATTTATCTCCAAAGAAAAAGATCTTGAAGGTTTGCCAGAGTCTGTAAAGGAAGAAGCTGAGGAAACTGCAAAAGAAAAAAACAAGGAAGGCTGGATCTTTTCCCTGGAATATCCAAGCTATATTCCCTTTATGAAATATGCCAAAAACAGAGAACTTCGAAAAGAACTGGCCCTTGCTTTTGGCGCAAAAGGTTTTCATAATGACGAACTCGATAACCAGGAAAATGTCCTTCAAATAGTGAACTTAAGATATCAAAGGGCACAGCTTTTGGGATTCGAAACGCATGCAGATTTTGTTTTGGAAGAACGAATGGCAGAAAAACCGGAAAAAGTAAAATCTTTCCTCTCCGACTTATTGACAAAAGCAAAACCCGCTGCCCAACGGGAATTTACTGAACTTGAAAATTTCGCCAAAAGCCTTGATAAAATAGACCGACTTGAAAAATGGGATGCGGCATACTACGGAGAGAAATTAAAACAAAAACTTTTTGATCTCGACGACGAAAAACTGAAACCCTATTTCAAACTGGAAAATGTAATAGACGGCGTTTTTGAGGTAGCAAATAAATTATACGAACTTAATTTTGAGGAAGTTTTTGAAATTGATACGTATCATCCAGATGTAAAAACCTATCAGGTTAAAGATGGAGAAAACAATCCCGTAGCCTTATTCTATGCCGATTTTCATCCGCGTCCGGGAAAAAGAGATGGTGCCTGGATGACCGTTTATAGGCCACAATATGTGCGAAATGACAAAAACTACAGGCCTCATATTTCCATAGTTTGCAATTTCACTAAACCCACCAAAAAAACACCTTCATTATTGACCTTTAATGAGGTTACAACCCTGTTTCATGAATTTGGACATGCCCTGCATGGCATGCTTGCAGATACAACCTACCCAAGCCTTTCCGGAACGAGCGTTTATTGGGATTTTGTAGAGTTGCCAAGTCAAATGCTGGAAAACTGGTGTTATGAGCAGGAGGCACTTCAAATCTTTGCAAAGCATTATGAAACCGGAGAAATTATTCCGGAGGAACTTATTGAAAAAATTAAAAATGCAGCCAATTTTCACGAGGGAATGGCAACTTTGAGACAAATAAGCTTCGGCATGCTCGATATGAACTGGCACGGCATTGACCCTACAAATATTAAAGACGTCAAATCTCACGAAGACGCCGCCTTTGAACCCACAAAATTATATCCGGATGTGCAAGAAAACTGTATGAGCACCTCGTTTTCACATATTTTTCAGGGAGGATATTCTTCCGGCTATTATTCGTATAAATGGGCAGAAGTTCTGGACGCAGATACCTTTGAGTATTTTCAGGAAAATGGAATTTTTAGCAGGGAGATTGCGCAAAAATTTAGAGACAACGTGCTTTCCCGCGGGGGCACAGAGCATCCAATGATATTATACAAACGTTTTAGGGGAAAAGAACCTCAACCCGATGCTTTATTGAAAAGAGCCGGATTAATGAAAAAATAGTAGCATAGTCTGGGTTATCGCTGTAAATTAGAGTGTTTAATCTTTGGATTTTTATGCCGTTCGGTCCAACTTTTTACTATTTTTGAGAATATTACGTTAATTGCCTATGGCCACAAATCAAATCGATCCTACAAAATGGGTAGATAAATATTCCGATTACCTCTTCAATTTCACTATTGTAAGGGTAAATGACAGAGAACTTGCGCATGATTTAATTTCTGAAACGTTTCTGGCGGGCTTAAAGTCCATGAAGAATTTTAAAGGAGAAGCCACCGAACGCACCTGGCTTATCTCGATTTTGAAACGGAAAATTATCGACTATTACAGAAAGATCAATTCCAAAAAAGGCCGGGCAGAGGTAAAAATAAATTACAGCGATGATTCCAGCGAAGGAGACTGGCTGGAAGAACAGGCTCCAGACAGGTTTGACAAGACTGCTGAAGATATTATGGAAAATGAAGAACTGGGCCTTGCAATTCTGGATTGTATGGAGAAGCTCCCCGAAAAACAGGCTAAAATTTTCAGAATGAAGACCATTGAGGGTCTTGACACGGAAGCCATTTGTAATGAGTTTGACATCACTCCGTCTAACCTCTGGGTTATAATCCATAGGGCAAGAACCACTTTAGCTCAATGTTTGGAAAAAAACTGGTTTTAAAATGACTAAAAGAAAAGCACTATTTATCGACTGTTCAGAAGCTGCACAAAGTTGCGATAAGGCACAATAC
>JAWOHC010000122.1:0-4035 GCA_046496275.1 Gillisia sp. | reverse complement strand
TGTGACAATCTATATTGTAGAAGGAAAGAGTGTCTTGTAGATTTTCATAATTTTTCATTTGTTAACTGCTAATGTTATCCTTATACTTTCAAAAAATGGCCGGATTTTGATAATAGATCGATTTTTAATCTCCATTTTTTTTGTCAAAATAAATTCCATTTGATGCTTTTTAAAAATATAATTTTACCGAATTCATATAGATCAAAACTAAAAAAACATTCTAAGAATTTAAAAGCTTGTCAACTCAATATTAATATTTTAAATGGCTAATTTTAAATAGGGTCTTATGTAAAACTTAACCCGAAAAATCCATGAGATATAAAGGGAAATTGGGGGTAAAGTATTATATCTAAAGAGCTTGCAGGTATCTTTAATAACATTAAAACTGCCCAATTTTGATTGCTAAAAATACAGTTTTCTACCGATGTAAAAAATTGGTTTCAGTAAATTTTTCTGCAGTAGAAATAAGTTCCGATGGTTCCCTTGTTCTTTTGGAAAAACTTGAAAGAAAACACAAGGTTATTCGGCACTTAAGTAAATTCCTTTCCGATAACCGGGTACCTGGATGTTGGGTCCATAGTAGATTATCTGGAGTATCAGCGTTATGAGCTGTATGTGCTCAATGAGTTCTCCCTGAAGGGACGGACTATAAATTCCATCTTAAGATCGGTTGATGAATGACACGAGGGCTCAACATTTTTTCATACTGCTGAAGATCTCAAGCTTACCTGGAGATCATTGGGTTTCCCCAAATTCAGAAGAACAACTCCCACATCTATATATAGGATTTCGGAAATCACTTCCGGCAAACGATTGCTGAAGGGAAGCAGGTTGATAAAGCATTGTGTATTCAGTTACCTGCAGATAAAAGAGTATAAGGCATAAATTAAAAAAAAACCTGCCGCCGGAGCAGCAAGCTTTTAAGCTAACCGGTTATAAAAATATTTTACCTTTTCATTACACCTTTAATGTTCACGAATTCTTTCAATCCGAATCCACCGTGTTCCCGGCCATAGCCCGAATTTTTTACCCCACCGAATGGCATGGCGGGATCGGCCAGGCCGAAGGAATTAATAAACACCATTCCGGTATCAAAGTGCTTCTCTGCCATTTCGAAGGCAGCGTCTTCATCTTTGGAGAAGATTCCTCCACCCAGTCCAAAGCGGCTGTCGTTGGCGATGCGCATGGCATCTTCGTTATCCCTGGCCTTGATCAATGAAGCTACCGGGCCAAAAAGTTCATCTTCGTAAGCAGGCTGTCCTGGCTGTACATTTTCCAATACGGTGGCAGGATAGAAAAATCCTTCCCCATCCGGAATTTTCCCTCCGCAAGCAATCCTGGCTCCGTTCTCAACGCTTTTCACGACTTGTTCGTGAAGATCATCGCGGAGATCTTTGCGTGCTATGGGACCCAATTGAGTGCTTTCCTTATTAGGGTCACCCATTTTCACTTCACTCATAGTCTTCACGAATTTCTCCCGAAACTCTTCGTACACTTTTTCGGTAACGATGAAGCGCTTCGCCGCAATACATGTTTCGCCATTGTTGTAAATACGACCTTTAACACATTCTTCTACTGCTTTGTCAATATCGGCATCATCAAAAATCAAATAAGCATCATTGGCACCTAATTCCAGGACCGTTTTTTTCAACTCAGCGGTGGCTTTCTGTCCGATGTTTCTTCCCGCATCAGGACTCCCAGTGAGCGTTACTCCCCTTACCAATTTATTCTTTATAACCTCATCAGACTGATCGTGACTAATCATCAAAGTGGTGAACAAGCCATCCGGGATTTCGGCCTCGCTGTAAATACGCTCCAGCAGTTTCCCAGAACCGGTCACGTTTGAGGCGTGCTTTAATAAAACCCCGTTACCTGCCATAAGGCTGGCTATCGAGTAACGCACTACCTGATAGCATGGATAATTCCAGGGCTGGATGCCATATACTATCCCAATGGGAGCATAAGAAACGCGGCCTTTTTCTCCATTGACCATATCCCGTTCCTCGGTTTTCAACTCCTTCGGTCCGATTTCAGCGGTATATTGACAAATGGCAACGCATAAATCCACCTCTTGCTTACTTTGCACTAAAGTCTTTCCCATCTCATCGGTCATCAATTGCGCCAACTCTGTTTTGGCATTTGTTAAGGCTTTTCCGATGGCTTTGATGACTTTAGCCCGATCTTCGTGAGAGACTTCCCTCCACTTCTCAAAGGCTTTTTGGCATTTTGAAATGGCCGCCTTTACCTCTTCGTTGGTCATATACTCGTGGCGATCGAGAGTCTTGCCCGTTGCAGGGTTGATGGTCTCTATTGCTTTTTTCGTTCCCGCTTCACTCATTTTATTTTAGGTTTTTTCGGTGTTAATAATAATTATCCTTGTTCTGTTGGCATGAGGTACACATCATTGATGTTTACCCTGTCGGGCTGGCTTAAGGCGTAGAAAATAGCATTGGCGATATCTTCAGCTTCCAGGGTGGTCATGCCTTTCATTCCTTTCAGTTTCTCCTTAATGTCCTCGTCGGTGATGGTTTCAAACAGGCTTGTGTCGACTGCACCCGGCTCTATGGATGTGACGTTTATTCCATATTGCGGTGCCAATTCTTTTCTTAATCCTTCAGAAAACATTTTTACGGCTATCTTGGTGGCGCAATACACTGCTCCACCGGGGAAGTAATTGTGCGCTGCTGAGGACGAAATATTTATA
The DNA here is from genome assembly GCA_046496275.1 of Gillisia sp. GTDB lineage: Bacteria > Bacteroidota > Bacteroidia > Flavobacteriales > Flavobacteriaceae > Gillisia. The sequence goes on along the minus strand of JAWOHC010000122.1, from coordinate 1,331 downwards.
ATGTGTCCGCTTTTATTCTTACGCATGGTGGGCAATATGGCGGCCACTCCGTTGAGAACGCCTTTAATGTTGACGTCTATCATCTTTTCCCACTCATCGGTCTTAAGTTTTTCGATGTAGGAGAGGGGCATGAGTCCTGCGTTATTGATCAGGACATCGATGGTCCCGTATTTTTCAAGGGTTTGAGAAACGGCATTTTCAAAATCGGCAGGTTTCGTTACATCCGTTTTTACAACCAATGCCTTTCCGCCATCGTTTTCTATTTTATCCTTTAATTTATTTAATTCATCTTCACTTCGGGCACACAATACCACCGAGGCGCCTTCCTTTGCCAATTTCATCGCAGTTGCTTTTCCTATTCCGCTGGAAGCTCCTGTTATAATCACTACTTTGTTTTTTAAGTCCATCTTATGTTTTTATTTAGTTACTAAATTTATTTTAAGCGTGTTTATAAACTCTAAAGTTTTTTATTTAAAAATATTTAAAAATGGAAAATTGTAATTCCGACATTTGATATTAATTCAAGGATTTTTTAAAACTTTATAATTTTTTTGACCTTCCAAAAGTATATGATTTACAAGAGAATGGAATGGGGGAATTCCCTAATTGTCTTTATTTTAACTATTTGTTTAATGGTTAGGTTATCTAGTCTCTCAGAATTAAGTGAACCTAATCATCCCAATCATCCTAATCATAATTTCTTCCTAAAAACCCGCTTCATTTCCTTCCCCAATACCATCAAAATCTAACAAACCATTCTAGCCAACGGTATAAATCATTCTTTCATAATCCCGGTATTGTAGTTAAGCTGTTCAGTATTGAAAATGCCAGCGCTTTTAGATTGGAATTTTCATTTAAATATTGGGCTTCATCCTTATTGGATATAAAACAGAACTCTACGAGGATGGAAGGAACAAATTGTATCGTTTCCCGAATCACCTGAAAATCGGCAAATTTGACTCCCCTGGATTTGATTCCCAGGGTTGAGGTAAGTACGTTATGTACCTCATTTGCAATAAATATTGATTCCCTGAGATTTTCGGTTAATTGGGTTCTTGACACAAATACCTCCATTCCTGTTGCAGATGCATTGAGGGAATGATTTAAGTGCAGGGAAATAAAGAGGTCAGCTGTTAAAGCTTTAGCAAGTTTGCTTCTGTCGTGAAGCGAAATGAGGGTCAATCGGATTGGCAACCGTGACGTTCAGGCCGCGCGGCACGGTGCGCACCACCTGGCTGGCCGGCAGGGCGGCGCCGCTCTTCAGGTTGGCGTACATCATGTCCATTGCCTGGATGAAATAGCGATGCAGCGGCACCATGCATTCAGCGTAG
>JAWOHC010000057.1:0-3912 GCA_046496275.1 Gillisia sp. | reverse complement strand
AGAAATAATAATTTAAGGGGAACGGAAATTTCCATAGGTCAGGAATTAACTGTGGAATCCAATTAAAAAAAATAGTTTAAGAGGTATGATTTATAAAAGAAGTAGCGCATTGTTTGAAGATGCACAAAAAGTGATCCCGGGTGGTGTGAATTCTCCGGTACGCGCGTTTACAGCGGTAGGAGGAGATCCTGTTTTTATTGAAAGAGCAGAAGGAGCTTATCTTTTTGATGCCGATGGAAATAAATATATAGATTATATCAATTCCTGGGGACCAATGATCCTGGGACATGCACACAAACCTGTTGTGGATGCGATTATTGAAAGGACCAAACTGGGAACCTCCTTTGGAACTCCTACAGAAGTTGAAACAAAAATCGCAGAACTCGCGGTAAAAATGGTTCCGAATATTGATAAGATCCGTTTTGTGAATTCCGGCACCGAAGCTTGTATGAGCGCGGTAAGGCTTGCACGGGGATTTACATCAAAAGAAAAGATCATTAAATTTGCGGGTTGTTACCACGGGCACAGCGATTCTTTTTTGATCCAGGCCGGAAGTGGTGCGATGACGTTTGGAACTCCTAACAGCCCCGGGGTTACCCAAGGAACAGCAAAGGATACCTTGCTTGCAAAATTCAACGATCTGGGAAGTGTATTGGAACTTGTGGAATCCAATTCTGGAGAGATCGCCTGTATCATCCTGGAGCCGGTAGCCGGAAATATGGGATGTATTCCACCTCAAAATGGATTCCTGGAAGGCCTTCGAAGATTATGCGATGAACATGATATTTTACTGATATTTGATGAAGTGATGACCGGCTTCAGACTTGCTCCGGGAGGAGTTCAGGAACGACTTGGAGTAAAAGCAGATTTGGTGACTTTTGGAAAAGTGATTGGCGGTGGTTTGCCGGTTGGAGCCTTTGCAGGCCGTGCCGAAATCATGGATTACCTGGCTCCAACCGGGCCGGTTTATCAGGCCGGAACTTTGAGCGGGAACCCACTTGCTATGGCTGCTGGGCTTGCGATGCTGACAGAACTGGATGAAAATCCTGGTATTTTTGAGAGTATAGATAAAAAAACGGCTTATTTGCACAAGGGGATGGCAGCTGTTCTAAAATCCAATAAAGTTGCACATACCATTAACAGGATTGGATCTATGATCTCTGTACATTTTTCAGAACAGCCTGTAAGTGATTTTGAATCGGCTTCGAACGGGAATAACCCTTTGTTTAAAAAGTTTTTCCACGGAATGCTGGATAACGGGATCTACATTGCACCAAGTGCTTATGAAACCTGGTTTATAACGGAGGCCCTTTCTTATGAAGATCTTGACAGGACCATTGAAGTGGTAGAGAAAATAACCAGGGATTTTTAATTTCAACTGAAGGCTTAATTTTAAAACTGAAAGTTTTTTCCAGAGCACATTTTTGGCAATATAAAAAGTTAGGATCGAAGTTATTTCTTCGATCCTAACTTTTTTATTTATTCCCTCATTGAGGGTTTAATTTCCCGAGGCCTGTCTTGAATTTTAAAAGTTTTATCTAGTTCATGCCTTAAAAACAAAGGCTTCCTTCCCTTGAAAGGGAAGGTGGATTAATCGGAACCAGGATGTTTCTAATTTACAAGAATTCTTGTGCCAATTAAGACGGAAGGGTTAAGGAACTAAATTATAACCGGAACCACCCCGGCCTGATACCTGAATTGTACTATCTCCGATCTTCTACTTATAAAACACCCGAACCATCTCTTCCGAAATTTTCACCGGTTTTTTTGTTTTATAGTCCATCAAACACCAAGTGGATTTTGCTTGAATAAGAACTTCCCTGGTTTTGTTATTCAAAATGTTTACCAGTCGTTGTGAGGTCACATGAGTGTGTTCCCCAACATAGGTTTGCAATAAGATTTCATCATCCAGAAATGCCTGTCCTTTGTAATCGATCTCGTGGCGTATCACTATCCAAAAATAGTTTTCCTTAATTTCGTCGCTTGCACGTGCGATCCAGTGTGCTTTGGCAATATCTTCCATCCATTGCACATACCGCACATTGTTTACATGCTGCAGTTCATCAAGATCTGCTTTGGTAACCTTTATAGTTTGTTCAAATTTTTCCGGGCTTAGGCTCATTTTTTTATAATTTCAACTTCAAATAATTTATCCCAATTCTTTCCGGTCACATAGAGTTTTTTGGTGTTTGGATTGTATGCAATCCCATTTAAAACATCCAAATCCGGATGTTGTGTCACCTTGTCCCGCAGCCCCTGAAAATTTATAAGGCCTTCTATTGCCCCATTTTTAGGGTTTATAATTGCAACTCCGTCTTTTTGGTAAGTGTTTGCATAGATTTTTCCCTCTACCCATTCCAGTTCGTTCAATTGAGTGGATATGGAGCGGTGCGTAGTGGGTTGGATATAACGTTCTTCAGCTAAGGTAGTTCCATTTAAAATCCATATTTTTTCGGTTCCATCGCTTTTATAAAACCGGTCACCATCATTGGTTAGGCCCCAGCCTTCTTTACTTTGATTGTATTTAAAACTTCCAATTTGTTTTAAATCAGCAACATCATAAATCAAACCTTCCCCTTCATTCCAGGTAAGCTGGTAGATCTTATCGTTTAAAACAGAAAGACCTTCTCCAAAATATCTGTCGGCCAGATTTACCTTTTTCAGGATTTCTCCGGTTTCAAAATTGGTCTTACGTAACGATGAATTCCCGTATTGCCCGGTGCTTTCATATAAAGTATCCTTATAAAATTCTAAACCCTGCGTGTATGCTTTTTTATCGTGCGGATAGGTGTTGATGATTTTATAGGTATAAATTTCCGGTGGGTTATTGTTGAAAATTTTCACAGAAACCTGGATGCTGTCTGTTTTTCCTTCGGAATACACCAAAGCCTGAATATTTTGATTTCCGAGTTTCTGATCTTTCAGCTGAAGTTTGGCAGAAGTTTTATTTGATTTCTCCAGCAAATGATCTTCTAAATAAAACCTGACAGAATCGATTTCCCTGTTTTTTGGATTTTTTACAGCCACTTCAAGGGTCTCTCCAAGTTGAAATTCGGACTTGGAATCTAAAACACTCAAAGAAAAATCACTGATTTTTTTATCGGAATTACTTCCGCAGGAAATCAATGCGAGGTTTAAAATAAACAGTAACAGGATGTTAAGTTTTTTCATGAAAGAATAGTTTTTACCAAAGGCTAAATTAAAGAAATCAATCTAAAAAATGCTTGTAAAATGTATCAAAGATTGTATATTTGCCCCGGCAAGTCCCACACAACTAGCTCCTGCTGAATCCCCCAGGGCGGGAACGCAGCAAGGGTATGTGGTCGCAGCGGTGTGATGTGGGTCGCTTGCCATTTTTTGTATCTGATGTTTAAATTTTATCGCATCTTTGTGATCTATGAAAACAGATACTTCTTCAAAAGTTGTCCTTATCACAGGTGGTTCTTCAGGAATTGGAAAATCAATTGGTGAATTCCTAAAAAGCAAAAATTTTATTGTTTACGGTACCAGCAGAAATCCTGGCATGATCGTCAATTTCCCATTTTCTCTTGTAGCGCTTGATGTTACCAGGAATGAGACTATTACGTCTGCAATTTCAGAAATCATTAAAAAAGAGGGGCGTATAGATATTCTAATCAATAATGCTGGAATTGGCATTACGGGTCCTATTGAGGAAACTCCGGAAGTGGAGATCAAAAAAGCTTTTGACACCAATTATTTTGGTCCTTTAAATGTTACAAAAGCGGTTTTACCTCATATGAGAAAGCAAGGGGAAGGCCTAATCATTAATATTACCTCCATTGCAGGATATATGGGGTTGCCTTATCGCGGAATATATTCTGCCACCAAAGGAGCTTTGGAATTGACTACGGAAGCATTCAGGATGGAATTAAAGGACTTTAATATAAAAAT
>JAWOHC010000153.1:0-5131 GCA_046496275.1 Gillisia sp. | reverse complement strand
TGGTCTACATCAATTTTCTTTGCTATTCCGGCGAGCAATGCGGTTTTTTCATGGATGAGTGTATCCAACATTCCCATTGCATTAATCCCAATAACGGGTTTTCCGCAGGCTCCTGCCTCCACCTGAGGCATTCCAAAACCCTCCAGCCTGGATGGACCTGCATAGATATCGCAGGCTCCAATGAGATAGGGCATAAAATTCCGGGATACGGTATTAGTGGCATAAAATATTTTCTCTTTAATTCCAAGCTGCCTTGCCAACTCAAGGTCTTTGGCGTTTTGAGCTATTGTGCGGGATTGGGGCCATACTTTACAAATATATTTCCAGTTGGGTGCTTTCGCATCAATAATTGCAAGTGCCTGCATCACCTCCTGAGCTCCTTTAGATGCCGCATCACCCCCAACGGTAAGGAGCATGATCTGATCTTGAGTGATTCCTAATGCTTCACGAACCGCCAGGATTTTGGGGTCTTTTTTTTCAAATGGACGAAAAGAATCTGTATCGCAACCAACGGGTAATACCAAAATATTATCTTCCTTAATTCCGTCACGAACATACATTTCCTTTACCCAGTTGGAGGTCACCAAAATAAGTGGAAGTTCATTTAAAACATCCTGATAATTGGCGATATACCCATCTGCCACTAACCAGGGCACAGGTTGAACTCCAAAGCGCTGGGGATGAAGAACGAGATCCGGGGTATGTCCCCAATACCCCACTCCTACTACAACATCCGGTTTAAACCAACGGTAATACCATTCCTTTTCCTGAGAAGATTCAAAATGTGCCGCATGGACTTCTACTCCCAATTCCCGTAAACCTCTGTATAACAAATCTCCCTGAGTAGCCAAACCTCCCGGTGACGGTGGATAATCATAAAGTACCAATACTTTCATAGGTAGCTGTTTATTATTTCGACTTCGCTCAATACAAGCGTTTTTTTTAATCTCCCTAACTATTGGGAGTAATTCGCATCTCCCGGCAGGCAATTCATTGATGTTTACTTAAAGTTTCCGTTATGCTCATTTTATAGGTTCTTTTTTTAAGAATATCATTGGTGTTTTCAAAAACATTAAGTTAGAAACTGCTTTGTTGACCCCAGATTTCCTTTTTTTATAAGCCAGCGGTATGCTTCTGCAGGATTTCTGAATTTCCTGAAGGCTTCCGCTTTTGGAGTAGTTTCAGCCTCAAAACTTCCAGGTTGAAAACCATAAACCTTTGTAATTATATCATATTTCTGCTTCCAGATATTGTGATGAAGCCTGTTTAGAATGGATGTATGCTCTACTGGCTTTGGAAAGTACCTTTTATTTCCATCCTCATAAGCGTAGGTCCAAAGTTCACCTGCCTGTATCTTTTCAAAATACCATAATTTAATCACCGCCCGGCTTACTTCTTCATGCCGTCTGTGTCGCGTATATTCCCCCTGTGGATCATGAGTCATTATCACATCGAAATATTCTTCTGGCAAAAGCTCCAAAAGCATTTTTTCAACAATTGCTTCCTCCAGAGGAAATTGTTCCGGGCCATCCTCCAGGGTTCCCATAACCCCTTTTGCCTGGAAAAGTTCCAATGCCCTATAAAATTTAGGAGCTCTGTCCGGATCCGTTTTTCTTGAAAGAGAAATGATATACCAGTCATAGGATGGATGCATCAAAATAGTTCCTCCGCTCCATAAGGTTTCGTCATCGGGATGTGCGACTATAACCGCTACTTTTTTAACCATTATTTTTTGCTTTCTTAACCATACTGCTTAGACCTCACTTCAATTAGGAACCTCGCCTTCCTTTCCAATATCATTAAGCTTTGAATTATTAGTATCCAAAAATGAATTTACCACCTAAGCCTTTGATTAACAATGATAAATATCAACCCTGAATTAATTCCCTGTTATTAGAATTAGTTGGAGTTATTTAAGATTCAGCAGTTCCCTAATTTTAAAATTTTGAACTAAACGATGTTTTTTAAAAAAAATGTAAGCTGAGGAAAATCATATTTTTAAAATGCTATTTGCCTTAACTTTAAGTTACTTCTAAATTAAGACCGATGGAAAAAATAATTTATGCAACCAACTTTTCTAAGGATTCAGTTGCCGCTTTAAAGTACAGCTATGGTATCCGGAAACTCTTTAACGCAGAAGTGATCGTTTTGCATGTTTTTGATGCCGGATCGGATCAAGATGGAAAAATTAAAATAATCGATAAAAGAAGAGAACTGGAAGATTTTTGTAGTCTTAATCTTGGTGAAAAATATGATGACCTTGACCTGTCAGTATCCATTATCAATGGTAGTGATGTGGTTTCTGAAATCATTAATTTTGTTCGTGACCTCGATGTACGCCTTTTATTAATGGGTGCTTGTAAACCAAATCCATTGAATGAATTGCTGCTGCTGGACACTACCAAGGAAATGATTTCCAAAGCTCCCTTTCCTGTTTTAGCAGTGCCTCACGAGTTCCAATTTACAATTCCCGAAAAAATCCTGTATACCACTGATTTTGATGAAGAAGATGTTTACCACATTTTGGAACTCACTAAAATCCTGACTCCTTTTTCCGCCCAAATTACCGTATTACATGTATCTGATGAAAAAGAAGAAAAGACAAATAGCCTTTTGATATCGTTTAAAGAACTTATCGCAGAAAAAGTCAATTATGAAAAGCTTCATTACAAAATTATTTATTCTCACGATATCGTTGATTCCTTAAAAACCTATGTAGAAGAGGCCGATATAGACATGGTCGCCATGCTGGAACGAGGTAAAAAAACCGATTTGACAAAAATTTTTCACCGGGATCTGGTTAAACGAATGCAAGCCTGCCTGAAAGTTCCCTTATTAAGTTTTAAAAAGAAGTACTGAAAATTTTGTACGGCAAAAACGGGATGAAATATTAAATAAGGATACTAGTTTAGACCTCACAGGTCTTCAAGACCTGTGAGGTCTGGTTAAAATGATAATTTAGGTTTAAAAATTACTATTTATTGACTCTCACTATTTAAACAATTAAAAAAATTCGAATAAACCCGCGATTTGTGGTTTCCCGTAAAGCATATTTTATGGTTTAGCGTATGTTTACTTACTCAAATTTTTCTTATGGTGAATTTAATCTATGGAATCCTAATTATTCTGGTCGCTGTTTTCCTATTGATACTGCTTAGAAACAATAGGAAACAAAAGAAATTTATCAAAAAGCAACTGGAAGATCTAAAAATGATTAAGGAAAAAAATTCCAGCGTTTTATGATTTAGAATTATCATTTTGAAGCTTTATTTCTGCGTTCAAAACGGAAAAAATCCAACCAATAAAATCATTTTTTTTAGCTAAAGCTCTATGCTAATGGAAGGGACTTCCCTTAAATCAAAAAAGTTAATCGAAAACTCTTATCAGCATATTTCGAATTCAGAAATCAAGGTAAAGGCTTTTAATAGGAAGAAAGAACTTAAAATTTTCTGGTTCAAAATTCAACAGATTTAAGATATCAGAATCTTTACGAAAGAAGTTCAATTGAGAAACTTTATATTGCACCTGTAAAATAAGGACAACAATCCATAATTATGGCAACGAGCTTTGTTAACTGAATGAAATTAACACTTCCCATCATTGTATTCGCACAGTTCTGTTGTACTTCCTTATGGTTTGCCGGGAATGGCGTTATGAGTAATCTCCTGGAAACCTTTGGGCTTGACCTTTTAGCGCTGGGCCACTTAACTTCAGCGGTCCAAATAGGTTTTATAACAGGTACGCTCCTATTTGCATTTCTTAGTCTGGCAGACAGGTTTCCACCTTCCAAAGTATTTTTTATTTGTGCACTTTTTGGGGCCATTTTTAACCTGGGAGTGATCCTGGATAATAATAACCTTGGGAGCTTGCTTTTGTGGCGGTTTTTAACCGGATTTTCCCTTGCTGGAATTTACCCAATAGGAATGAAAATTGCCGCCGATTATTATCAAAAGGATCTTGGGAAATCTCTTGGATTCCTTGTGGGAGCACTTGTTTTGGGAACCGCTTTTCCGCATTTGCTTAAAAGTTTTACCGGAGCAGAAAATCTTCCCTGGAAAATGGTGATTATAATCACTTCCCTAATGGCTACTTTGGGAGGCTTTTTAATCCTGCTGGCAGTTCCCGAAGGCCCCTTTAGAAAAGCCCGAACCGGAAAAGATCTTTTCGGATTTGTAAAAGTTTTTAAAAACAAGGAGTTTCGTGCCGCAGCTTTTGGATATTTTGGACATATGTGGGAGTTGTATGCATTCTGGGCTTTTATTCCGGTTATTTTAGGCAGTTATAAGCTACTGTATCCCGGAAGCGATCTGAATGTTCCGCTAACCTCTTTCCTTATTATTGGACTTGGAGGATTGGCCTGTGTGGCAGGAGGATACCTGTCACAAAAGTGGGGTGCGAAAAAGGTCGCAACCTGGGCCCTTTTCCTTTCGGGGTGCTGTTGTGTTTTTTCTCCGCTTGTTTTTTTGCAGGATTCTGAAGTTTTGCTCCTTTGCTTCCTGATTTTTTGGGGACTTATGGTAGTGGCAGATTCTCCCCTGTTTTCTACCCTGGTAGCTGAAAATGCTAGCGCAGAATCCAGAGGTACCGCACTAACAATCGTAAATTCCTTAGGTTTTTCGATCACAATCCTCAGCATACAATTGGTTACTTTTTTATTAACCCTGGTGGATCCATTTTATGTCCTAACCGTCCTGGCCGTTGGACCTGCGCTGGGATTGTATAGTTTGTATGTTGTCCCGGGTTCAAAAATCAAGGTTTGAAATTAAGGATGAATGTGAAAACCACGAAAAATATCGGAAAAAAAATTATCCAAAACCTTTGATTTTCCTAACTTCAATTATAATTTCACCCAGTACAGAATTTCTATGAAAAACCTCCGCCTGAGCATTATTTTTTTGATCCTTTTACTTCAATCCTGTATAAAAGGAGATGATGTTAATGAGTGTTCCGGAATATGTACCGAAGAATTCAGGGCTATAGCCATAACAATAAAAGATTCGGAAGGCAATCCTGTTGCTTTGGATTATTTCAGGGTTATCAATACAGCAAATGGCAATGAACTAAACTTCAGAATAAATGATTCACAATTTCAATATCTCAGGGAGATTGGAACCTATCCAATCTTTACCGA
>JAWOHC010000295.1:0-4730 GCA_046496275.1 Gillisia sp. | reverse complement strand
TTACAAATGGCCATTACACAGGTGGCACGTGGAGGAATTTATTTGAACCGAAATATTACAGAAAGAATCAATTCCGGAATTTCACAAAGCAATAGCCTAATTTCAAAATTTAAAAAGCTTTCTACCCGCGAAGCTGAAGTGCTGAATTTAATCTCCAATGGGAAACGAAACAAGGACATTGCTGAAGCTTTAGACATTAACGAAAAAACGGTTAGCACCTATAAAACACGTTTGTTGAAAAAACTTAAAGTGGACAATATTGCCGATCTCATCCATCAAACAAGGTTGCTGCAGCTAAGAACTACATAACCCTGTTCAATCTGTTTGATAAAACCCGTTTCAGGGACTGATAATCCATGATATCTTCAAGTCTCTTTCGCGGATCTTCTTCCTCTGATTCGTTAATTGTTCTTGAAAGCTCATCTATCTTTTGAGTTATAAGGAATCTTCGTAATGCCAGGATCGTTTCATTTACCAACCTGCCAACCGACTTATCTTTGGTTTTAACCATGATTTCCATACGCTCCCAATCGTGAAGCACATATTGCTCCTCTTCCATTAAAATGGTGCTTACCAGCGAGGATAATTCGGGCTCAAGTTCATTCATGATCACATCAAGCTCTATAGTTCCCTTCTCGTTTAATTTTGCCACCAATAAGAGATAAAGCTTTCTGAAATCGTCATTGGTAAAGGCTATTTCATCCTCCTGAAGGTCGAGATATATCTTTTCAAAAACTTTTGCTTTCTGGATTTCGGGTTCCAGAACAAGGTCTCCTTTCTTGTTTTCCTTCCAAACCATATCTTCAAATTCCTCTTCTTCTGTTCCGTAGAGCAGGAGTAAGCTAATGATCTTGCGTTCAAGTTCAAACAATTCATCCACCTTCACTTTGGTGGTTTCGGAATCGCGAACTACTTCAAACGGTTTTGTGGACTGAGGTTGGTTAGAAACCGGTTTCCCGGCCTTGGCCAGAATTTGAGATAACGTGGAAAACAGCACATTTTCAGAAATATCCATGATCCTGGAACATTCCTGAATATAAACTTCCTGCTGGATCTGGTTTGGGATCTTTGAAATACTGGAAACCATATCCTGAATAAGATTTGCCCTTTTTACCGGATCATTTTTGGCATCTTCATATAATAAGGACGCCTTGAATTCTATAAAATCCTTGGCATTTTCATTTAAATACTCCTGTAAATCGGCCTGGGAATTTTTACGTGCAAAACTGTCCGGATCTTCTCCATCTGGAAAAACACACACTTTCACATTCATTCCCTGCTCCAGGATAAGATCTATTCCACGTATGGAAGCGCGAATCCCTGCCGCATCTCCATCATAAAGCACTGTAATATTTGTGGTAAGCCTGTTGATTAACCTAATTTGTTCTGTAGTAAGCGATGTTCCGGAGGAGGACACCACGTTTTCTATTCCACTTTGATTTAGTTGAATCACGTCCGTATAACCTTCTACCAAATAACAATTATCCTCTTTGGCAATGGCCTGTTTTGCGTAATAAATACCATACAAAACCTTGCTTTTGTGGTAGAGCTCACTTTCCGGCGAATTGAGGTATTTGGCAGCTTTTTTATCATTGGTAAGTATCCTTCCGCCATAACCTAAAACCCTTCCGGACATGGAATGTATGGGAAACATGACCCTTCCTTTAAACCTGTCAAACTGCTTTTCGCCTTTTACAATGCTAAGCCCTGTTTTTTCGAGATAATCGAGCTTATATCCTTTCCGAATCGCTTCTGAAGTAAAAGCATCCCATTCATCCAGGCAATATCCCAGTTGGAATTTTTTGATGGTTTCGTCGGTAAATCCACGTTCTTTAAAATAACTGAGTCCGATAGCTTTCCCCTGCTCCGATTTTAAAAGTATATTCTGAAAATATTGATTTGCGAATTCTGAAACCAGGTACATACTTTCCCGCTCATCTGCCTGTTGTTTTTGCTCATCAGATTGTTCGGTTTCTTCAATCTCAATATTGTATTTTTTTGCCAGATATTTAATAGCCTCGGGATAGGTGAAATGTTCGTGTTCCATTAAGAATGCAACCACGTTTCCGCCTTTTCCGCTGGAGAAATCCTTCCAGATTTGTTTCACCGGCGAAACCATAAAACTGGGACTTCGTTCCTCGGTAAAAGGGCTCAATCCTTTATAATTACTGCCCGATTTTTTTAGCTGAACAAAGTCACCCAAAACCTCCTCTACCCTGGCGGTTTCAAATACTTGATCTATGGTGTTTTTTGAAATCAAATTTTAGTGGAAATAAATTTTGTAAGTGTCAAATGTAACAATAAAAAAAGAGAACAATTTCCAAATAAATGAAAACCATCCTCTTTCAACATCTTAACAGAAATGTTATTTATTTATAGCAAAACCCAAGCCGCTTTTTCTAAAAATTCAACTTAAGTAATTGATTTTTAAAATTTTAACAGGATCATGAATTTTGAATTTTTCTGAATCAACTTTCAGAGCAGTTCAAAATTAATCGATATCAAACCTTAGACCTACCGAAATATTATTCAGTTCTACATTCGGCTCTTTGAAGATTGGGTTTAAATCGTATTTCACATAAAGTGAAGTTCCACCCAATCCCAAATATCCGCTTAATCCGTAAATAAAGTCGTTGGTATTAAAGTCACCGGTATTTTTACGCCTCACCTTGCCACCTGCGTCACTGTATTTTAATTTTTGTCGCTCTCCAATATTAAACCCGGCAAATCCACCAAGGCCGATTTTTAATTTATTGGCCGTAGAAAACCAGGTTTTGGAATCTGTATCTATCCGTTTGGAAGGTCCAAATTCAAAGTGCAAAGGAATTACAATGTTATCCATTCTAAATTTGGATTTTTTAAGATCCATAGGATATACTTCCAGAGAAGTAAGCGCTCCATCTTCAACAAAATAGCGATTATCTGTAGGTTTTAAGCCATTAAACTGGAAAGAAAACCCGTAGCGCAATCTCAAAAAGTTGGAATCCTCAAAAACGCGGGTTCTCCAGGATAACCCCAATTCAAAGAAGCGACTACCCGCAAGTTTAAAATCAGCATCGCTAATAGATTGTCCCTGCTCCAGGGCATTATTAAACCCTGCGGCGACCATTAGATGGGTAGTAGTCCTGTTACGATGTTTGTAAGAAGATTTTTTGTGTTCTTTCTGTTTTACTTCCCGTGATGAGGAATCCTCGATTTCCAGATCATCATTACGGGTAATCCATGCAATTTCATTCTCAATAATAGCAATCCTGTTCTCTATATTAAGTGCGTGTTTTCTGGCTGCTTCCTCTTTTAAATTAGTTGCCTGTACTTTTGTAATCTCCTGCTTTTCCAGTTTCAAATTAATTTTCTCAACTGTTTTTTTAAGCGCCTCCTTTTCCTCTGCAATTATTTTTTCCTTTTGTTGCTCAAGGCGTTCTACCTGGGCCGGAACAGGTGTTTCCTGAGCATGCACTGCTGAAAAGCTAAGGAACAAGCTAAATAGAATAATAATGTTTTTCATGGTGTTTGTAGTTTAGAATTCCTGCCACCTCAACTTCCGGTGAGGTGGATCCAGGAACAGATTGATGAATGTTTATTAATAGTAATTGATGAATTTATTTTAAAATCAATGTTGTGCGGAACACATTTTTGTTAAAGCTGAAATCATATCTCCAGTGGGAATTCCAATGAGAATTACAAAAATAGACCTTGCCTTTATAAATTTTTTAAATTATTCTTATAATTAAAGTGTTCTGAAAAAATTGGATTATAACTAAATGTTTATCAGTTAATTGAAAACAAGTCTTCTTGATTCTTGCAGTTACGCCAAAGGCGAAACGATCTTGATTCTTTACCGGCATACCTGTTTTAAAATGAATTATTCCTGTTTGCCACTGCTGTTCTCGCCTTGAGATACCCATCCTTAACCACCTCAAAAACCTTTTCCCGAAAAGATGCCTCCATCTCCATTTCCACATCCCAAAGCAAGGCATTGGCAGTTATTTTTTCTGAAAAAGCCTTTGAAACACGATTCTGGTTTAATTGAGAACCAGCTTCCGCCAATAAGGCATCTATTTCTGCATCTGTAATATTCCCTTTGCTCCCCGGCATCCCCACTTCTGCCATGGCATTTGGTACAGATTGGCGGATTTCAGGCACTTTAGTCTCTATTATTTCAGGCTCCGGAATTGGATCCAAAACATTACTTTTTTTAGCTACAGCGGCAACAGTGCTTTTGGTATCGCTTATCAACGGTTTTTGCGCTTCGGAACCTTTTAAAGGTTTTTCCCTGGCCGGAGGTTTAATAATTTCTTCCATTCCTTCAAAAGCGATTGCTTCCTGTTTTGCTTCTTCTGAAGTTTTTTGCTGAATTTTATTTTCTCCCTGTTCCTGTTTTTCAACCGGAACATTCACGATTTCGGGACTATTTGGTAGCGGCTCGTTAAAGAAAGAGCCGAAAATCAGCACCCCACCTATAATGGTTGCTGCTATCCCAATCCACCAGAATATGGGATTTCTTCTCTTTTCCTCAGAATCCAACCGTACACTGAGCGCTTCCCAACTGCTTGATTTTGGCGCTATCTCCCGCTCCCTCAGTTTTTCGCTGAATTTCTTTTCAAATTTTAACTGTCCCATAATCCGATATGCTTTGAGTTTTTAATTTTTCCTGCAACATTTTCCTCGCCTTAAACAACTGGGATTTTGAAGTTCCCTCTGAAATATTCAGCATTTTTGAAATTTCCTGA
>JAWOHC010000115.1:0-15064 GCA_046496275.1 Gillisia sp. | reverse complement strand
ATTTAAGAGATGCCAATACCTTGTTGTCACTCATCTCGTGAAGTTGAATATCCTTAAGGTGAAATAGTCATGGTCTCCAACAACTCTGGCAAAAACGCCAATGAAATGAGGAGCAAGTTGCTTTTTCCATAAGGATACTTTTAATTTAAATTTTTATATCAATGCCGCTTCCTCGTGAGATTGCTTGAAGGCTTCGGAATTTTCATGCTATTTTAGGTTTTTGATATCCTTTTTCGACAAAAAAAAATTATATGAATACCGGGGGAGCATTTCAAAATACCGCCCCGGTATAAACATGAGTTTTCCAACTATTTTACCACAGCGTCATCATTATAAATGTCCCTGGTGCATATGTATTTTCCGTCGCGCTTTTCCCAGATATCCATATATTTTCCTGTTCTTATAACCTTTCCGGAGGTATCTTTAGATATTGATGTGCCAATTTCAGTTACTCTATTTTCATCACCAATTACTTCAAGGGTGGTATACGCAACTGTTTCACCTTCAGCTTTTTTTGCCAAACCTTCTTCTATTTGCTTTTTAATAGCAGCTTTCCACCTTGTCATGGGAGCATTATTGGACAAACTTATCGCGTCATCCGAATAAAACGCACTAACAGCATTCGCATCACGGGCATTATCAGCTACGGCCCAGGCACTTTCCAGGGCTTGTATCTCGGCTTTTATAGTTGCCATGTCTGCCTTGGCTACTGCTGGTTCTGCCGTTGTAGTTGGTTCCTTTTCAGTTTTTTTATCGGGTTTGGAGTTACACCCTAAAGTGAAAAGGCAAATTGCAAAGCCTAGCGTTGCAAGTTTAAAATTGTTCCTTCCGTTCATTTTTTTGATTTTTAGATTTGCCTACTCTGGTCGGTTTTTGGCTTTCCCCGTTATTTTGTTTTAGATGCCTTGGAAAAAAGATTTTTTGCAACTTTAAAATTGACTTATTCAAAAAGTAAATAGTAGCTTTGAAAACAAAATGAATCTGACTGCAACTTTTTAAAACAGCACCTTAAATTATTTACCAATAGCAACTGCAAATTCTTTGTAGCTATATATTGAATGAAAACCATTCACTTTTTCGGTTTTTAATTTTACTTTTTTGAGATTCCATTCTATAAATCAACCTGAAGCGACATGGTAATAGGTTCTAAGACCGTGTGCAAATCTTTGATCCCCTGGTTTTTTGGGTCGTTAATGATGGCTCCAAGCAAATCCAAATCGGTTACTTCCACAACTAAAACCACCGAATTTGGATCATCTGTATCCTGAAATGTTTTAAATTCTGTTACTGCCGGAGCGAATAATTTTACCCGATCCTGATGGCCCCTGAGCCAAGCATTAATATCCGTGACTCTGTGTCTAACTACAATTGTTGCCATAATTTTTGGAAATTAATTTAATTGTTTACTCTGGCCGGTTTTCGGCTTCTCCCGAATCTTTAGAAGTTTTTTCCTAATATTTTTTTGTCAGCCTTCCCCGGTTTTTTTGGATCATTTAATTCGTTTAGACTTGTTTTTAGATCATTGTTACTGCTTAAAACCTTAAGTTTCCTTTGCCATGTTTTCATGAATTATTTACCCGTGGCATCATACAGCTTTTTAGTATCCACATACTGCTGAAAGCCAATTATTTTTCCATCTTTTAGGGTCCATAAATGTGCAACCTGGGCGTTATAGGTTTTGCCGGTTTCTTTTACTTTTCCATCATAACGGAGGGTTGCCAACACTTTGTTATCGCTCATTTCGTGAAGGGTAATATCGTTTAAGGTGAAATATTCATGATCCTCAACAACTCTGGCAAAAACACCATTCAAAACAGCATCAGGCCCTATGTATGGATTGCCATCGGCATAGGCATTGCCTTCAGCTTCGTTCCAAACAATTTTTTCGTCCATTGCACCAAGCACCGAGGGAATATCGCCAGCGGCAAAGGCTTTGTATAAATTGTCGACAATACTCAGGTTTTCAGGGTTGGATACTAAACCTAATTGTTGCATAAATAACATATTATCAAAAAAATCCTGCTCCTGGGCTATTTTCCCATTTTTCATTTTGGCAATTGTAACCCCACTTAAATCAACGGTTTTACCGGTTGGCGGAATCCCAAAAAAATCACCCGTGTGCTTGCCTTTAAAATTAAAATGTTTCACAATTTTATCTTCGCTTCCCAGAATTTCCACCACGGTGAATTTGATGTCTGAAAATCCGGTAAGAAAGTTTTGGTAATAGGCTTTAAATGCATCAATTCCCACAATATTCTCTGGGCTTGCTATCATGACGATGTTCTCGTCAAAATTTTTAGCATTTATTTGATTTATTTGTCCTTTGTTTACAATATCATCCCACACCTGTGAATACATTTTCAGGTCTTTATCGAGGTTGCTTTTTTGCGCGAATGTGGTTGCGACGCTTAAAAAAGCAATGGCAATTAAAAGAATTGAATTTTTCATTTTGTTTATGGTTTTGTTTAAAAGATTAATCTGCTTTATGCACTTTTAAGTGAGTTGTACAAAAATAACCAGCCTTTAGTTTTTCAATACAATTCGATAACGGGCTTTTCCTGATTTTAAATGTTCTAAAGCTTCATTAGCCTTTGACATGGAAAATTCTTCAGTAATCGGGTAAATGTCATGACGAACGCAGAATTCAAGCATGGTTAGGGTGAGTGCCGGGCTACCAAGAGGGCTTCCTGCAACTGATTTCTCTCCAGTTAGTAGCGTAAATGCAGGGATAGCCATAGGCTCCAGGACTGCACCAACATTGTGAAATTTTCCTTTAGGAGCCAGCGCCACTAAATAGGAATTCCAATCCAGGCTTACGTTGGTGGTATTCAGGATAAAATTCAAGGTGCCGGCGATTTTAGTCAATTCTTCAGGATTCTTGGAATCCACCACTTTGGTCGCTCCCATTGCCAAAATAGATTCTTTTTTATCTGGGTTCGAGCTAAAGGCAATTACTTCACATCCCCATTTGTTTAGGAATTTAAGTGCCATATGACCCAAGCCCCCAATTCCGATAACACCAACCTTGTCGGTAGCTTTTACCCCTGCAATTAGGATTGGATTAAAAACAGTGATTCCTCCACAAAGCAGCGGGCCTGCTTTTGCCAAGTCTATTCCTTCCGGTAATGGAATTGCCCAGGACCAATGACTTCGTACATAATCTGCAAAGCCACCATGTCGGCCACCAATGGTGAATTCGGCATTTGAGCAGAGATGATGGGACCCGTTCATACATTCATGACAGGACATGCAGGATCCCGAGAACCAGCCCACGCCGACCTTATCTCCAACTTTGATATTTTTAACTGCATTGCCTGCGGCTACTACTTCACCAATAATTTCGTGGCCTGGAACTATGGGGTAGGTGGTCATTCCCCAATCATTGTTCATCATGCTGAGATCCGAATGGCAGATTCCACAATTGAGAATTTTGACATCGACTTGTTCTGCACCAAGTTCTCCCATTTCGTAGGAGAACGGTTCTAATTTTTGGTTGGGGCCTTTGGCGGCTAATGCTGCTACTTTCATATTTTGTTGATTTATATTTTATAAAATGAACGAATTCATTCGGTATATATAAAATTTATAGTGATTCACATTTTTCCGGATGATTCCAACCTTCTGGCTTTAATCTCAAACCTTGGCGTGCATTATAAATTTGATTTATGTTGGCCTCCGTCAACCGATAGGCACGTTCCAGTAACCCAACTTGCGCAAGGCGAAACTAAAAAGGCCGCTACCTTTCCTATTTCATCAGGAGTCCCCATTCTTCCCGAAGGAATTGAGGCGAGTGCCATATCATAAAAAGGGCGATTTTGTTTTTTAGTCAATTCCCATAATCCACCGCTAAATTCAACCGAACCTGGCGCAATCGTATTTACTCGGATATTTTTCGGTGCAAGTTGTACAGCCAAAGTTTTGGAGTAACTAATAAGGGCTGCCTTTGCTGCTGCATAGGCAGGAGGGGAACCAGATTCAAGACCTGAAACTGATGCTATAAATACGATATTTCCACCGCCTCCTTCAATCATCCAGGGCACTACCTTTCTAGTTGCTCTAACACTGCCCAAAAGATCAATGTTGACAGATGTTTCCCAGTCACTAAAATCATCACCCAGGCTTAATGCGGAGACATTATTAACTAAAATATCTACAGCCCCAAATTTGGCTTTAGCAGCCTCCAGAAAAGCATCTAATTGTTTAGTATCGCCAATATCACAAGTCTGTGCAAAAACGTTTACATCTTTTTTAATAAGCTCTTTTTCAGTAGCTTGTAGTGTGTCCTTACCACGAGCACAAATAGCCACATTTACACCTTCTTCTGCTAGAATTAAGGCAATGCTTTTTCCTATACCTTTACTAGCTCCCGTAATTATGGCTGTTTTACCTTTTAATCCTAAATCCATAATGTTTTATGATATTTTTTCTTGGCATTATGTGTCTATTGCATCTTCAAAAAAACTTAATGCGTCTAATTTCTGGAATATGCCCAATAACTAATAATTTGAGTTTTATCGGACCTTCCTTATAAGGGTAGCCATATATTTATATTTCAAATCCCGGGAAGCGATTCCTTCCTGAATTTTTTGAATTTGGTCTTCAGGCATGGCCGGTCCGCCATCAGCCCATCCGGTAAACATTTGGTTGTAATCCCTGTACATATCCACAGTGATATGTGAGGCGTAAACATCGCTTCCTACCGGCAACATATATCGCAAGAAACCCCAATTTCCCATTATACCTCTATCGACTTCTCTTTGATGCATAGGCTGGAAAATTTCTGTTTCAAATTTTTCGTATTTTTCATAATCCCCATCCGTTACTTTCATTAAATTAATTCCGGCAACGGTACCTAAAGGCATATCAAAATCACCTTTAGTGGTAGCTATTTGTTCAAGGTATAACCGCACCGCCAGGTCTCTTGATTTTGCGGTGTTATTAAATTTTTCATAACGTTCCTCTTCAGACATGTTCGGGTAAGCAGCGTTAAGGGCCGCCTCAAAATTCCCTGCACCGCTCATCATTTTTACCGGATCATTATAAAGGCTTACCGTTAGGTATTGATATCCCTGATTCTCACCACCGGGCTGTAAACTCCAAAGGTCCCATCCCAAAATATCTCCATTTTTAACCCGTTGTTCCTGTATTTTTTCCCAAAATGCCTCGGTTTCCATATAGGCTTGTTCCTGTTCATTGTCCACTTTCATAAACTCGAATATTAAATAGAGTTTATCTTGGGCAATACCAGTATGGCCCACCATCATTAGTGCGATTAGAGTTAGTAATTTTTTCATGATCCAAAGATTTTAAATTAGTTGTTGGTTTTGTTTTCAATTTGAAAAACTTCTTAATGTTTCCTTTACGGGCTTGAACTTTATTTTTAAATCGCTTTTAGCGAGATCGTTTTTATAAATAACCTGTGCTTCTTCTTTGGGTTCACGGTTGTTAAGCATCTCGTGAATATCTGAGACACGGTATGTTTGGCTGCTCAATAAATAGTCTTTCCCGTGGAGTCCTTTTGTAGTTGCGGCATTAAAAACGGCATTGGCTACATCTTCAACATCTACTACCGCAAAAGGAACATCAAGGTCGTAGAGTGATTGAAAAAACTCATCGGGGGCTATTTTGTTCTTTATGAGGAACTGCACTCCGGTAGAGGTGGAATCTTCTCTGTTAGACAGGGATTTCCCCATCACCATCACCGGCGAAACTGAACATATTTCAAAAGAAATTTGCGGGTTGTTTTCGATGAATTGCTCCACTACCTGGTTGGCAATAAATTTGGCCTGACAATATGGGTGGCTTTCTATACTGGTAAATCAAAGTTCCTTTTCATCAAAGGGATCTGTAAAACTTTTACCGCCTGCTGGCATAGGAAAGTTAGTGTTGAAAGCAGCCACAGAAGCTATAAAAACTACTTTTTCGATATTTGGCGCATTACTTAGGGCTTCAAGAAAGTTTTCGGTTCCTTTTATAGTTGGATCAAAAAGTTCGGTTTTGGGATCTTTAACGTCCAATTGGAATGGGGTACCACTGTGAATTATAATTTCACAATCCTTTATAAAATCCCTTAAAGTTTCTGTATCCTCGAGTTTTAAGCCGCGAATATTGAGATTGTCAGAATTTTCAAGGTCGAAGAGATGCTGATATTTTTCGCTTCTATGTATATCGGTGACCGATACTTTTACATCGTATCCTTCTGCCAAAAATTTCCGGGTGATGTAGCTTCCAATAAAGCCCGAGCCCCCTATGATTCCAGCTGTTTTCATTTTCATGGCCCGGGAAACCGGGTGTTTTTAAGTTTATAAATTTTAATCTATATTGAATCCTGATCCTTAATGATAGCGAGGCTACAAGTGGATTAATTGATTAGGAATTAAATCAGACAGACGCCAATAGGTTTTTGTGAACTCTTTAAATTAAAATTCGTTTCCTTACTGCTACTCAACCTGTCTACCCAAATTAGCTGCCTGTTTTTTATATAGTTAAGATTTGGGAGGTGTCGGCATTGAGTATCCTAACTGTTGAAATAAAGTAAGATTATCATAATAGGCATCTTCTCTGGAAGCTTTTCCGTCTTTTTCAAAGGTCCAGATGCTTGCACCATGCGTGGTAATAGGTTTGTTGGTTGTTACCCCCTGGAACTCGCCAGTATTGGTACCTGTGACAGTCCAATTAATCAACACTTTGTTCCCCATAATTTGATAGTCGTCTAAGGCCACTTTGAAATCAGGGAAACCTGTAAAAAAGACATCCATAAGGTTGGTTGCATATTCAGATGAGTTGTTAGCAATAACATTCCCGTTTTCAGTTCGAATGAGATTGTCCGTCATTGCGGCCTTCATCGCAGCTTGATCGTTGGCATTCCAAGCTTTAACTATGTCGTCAATTCCTTTTTTAAGTAGTTTTTCATCAACAGACATGGCTTTTTCGGCTTCGATTTTTTGTAATTCCATAAGGATTTCTGTTGGATCCCAATAGCCATGCTCTTGAACAATTTTACCATCTATTATTTTAAATGTCATATGAACAGGCATGTCAATTACCTTTCCATTAGCCGCTAAGGTAGCTTGCCAATCCAGCCAGGCATTCACCCAGGTTTCACCATCATCGGTTACTACCATCTCAAATTCCTGGTCTTTTTCAAGAAAGCCTCTTTTAGAATAATTCGCATCATTGGCCTCGTGGTAGGCAATGATGTCTTTGTTTAAAATAGGATTTCCTTTATCATTAAAAAATGATTTAGAGCTATCGGCCAGGGCACTCCCATTCAAGTTGTAATTCTTGTTGTTGTAATTGTCTACGTGTTTTTTCACCAAATCAATTTCCGGCGATTGTTGTGTGTAGCGCGAGTCTTTTTGGTCACAGGCTGAAAAGAGGACTATTGCAAGTCCAATTAATAGTATTTTTCGCATAATATTGGTTTTTTAAATAACAGGAAGTTCCTTTAATCACAAATCCTTTAATTGTTAGGTTTAGTCTTTAGGATTGTATGATAATTCAGGAACCATATTTCCTTCTGTGTACTCAAGTTTTGTTACATACTGTGAAAGCTCCTTCCACAGTTTATCTGCATCTTCCTCTAAAAGTTTTCTGTTTTCTTCTTCTTTTTTTGCATAATCCAAAGGGTTGGCCGCAGAACTTGAAACTAATATATAGGACTCAGCGTTTCCAAACCCGCTGAAGTAAAAGCGGTAGTGTGATTTAGAAGCTTTTTTAGTATAAAGGTCTTTGTATTTTTGAGCTATCTCCGCAATTTTTTGGCGGTCTCTTGCCTTATGGTACATCACGATGTTTTTTCTATAATTTTGGCCTTCCGGTGTTATGGTAATACCATCCGGCATATAAGAGAGGTTGCTATTTAAAGTGATAATGTAATCGTTGTGATGGTCATAATGCTTGTCAAAATCTTCAAAGATTTCTGCAAATTTGGTGTCACCAATTTTTGCACGTGTTTTAGGCATAAACTCATTTCCTAAGTCTTCCCAACCGCTAACGGGGGTGATGCTTATCACTCTGTTGTCATAAGTCCATAGTACATTCCACCCAACTTCTTCCTGATTCTCTTTGGCCAAATCTGCTAGTTTTTTGGAGATTTTCCCATAATCTTCATTACTTGATGAATACACATGATCCACGTGGATTCTGTAAAACTGGTTTTGCGCGTTAATGAAAGTTGTACTAATAAGAAGGATTAGTAATGTTCCAAAGATTTTGTCAATTGTTTTCATAGTAAATTGGTTTAGTTGTTTAATTCACTGTTTTAAAGTTCAGTTAATAGTATTTTTCGGATACTATTGGTTTTTTAATATTCTTTAAAACTGACGATTTTTCCATCTTTTAAATTCCAGGAATGTTTAAACCGGGTTGAGGTAAACTCACACTCTGTTGGTTGGCGCCCATTTACTATCCCGGTAACTAGTACCTCATTTTTTTCTGTGTCCTGGAAATCAAGATCCTCAAATACAATGCTGCCCCATTCTTTTTTCATAATCGCATCCAATGTTATGGACGATCTTTCATTGATATCCCTGGAGTTTTTTACATCCTCCCATTTTATTCCTGGGATTAAAACTGTAATATCATTTGATCTCGCCTTACTGTTTTGCAAAACATCATATACGTTTTTAACCATTTCCTGATTGTTGGTATTTTGCCCCTGCAGTATGGTTGATGTAAACAATACAGTTACAAGAAATATTGAATACCTCTGTAAAGTGATCATCAGTTGTTTTTTATGTTGTTATTGTTTTGGAGTATATCCCAGGTCTGCACGCATGCTGCCTGTTTTGGATTCATATTTATGAACGTATTGCATCATTTCATCAAACAATTTCTCCCCTTCCTCTCCCAGAAGTACATCTGTTTCATTGGATGTTTTATCATAAGATTGGGCATCTTTTGCTGAGATTACAACGAGATAGTAATCTCCATTTGTGCCAAAGCCATTGCGGTAGATCCTGAAATGTTGATTGGCCTCTTTCTTCTCGTATAATGCTTTAATTTCCCTCATTTTATTTCGAAGGTTAGCAACATTCTGTGGTGTAACGTGAAAGTAATGCCATTTTCTGTAGTCCTCCCCGGGGGTATTGGTGGTAAGTCCGTCAGGCATATAAGACATATCAGTGATTAAATGAACCATATAGTTCCTATGAACATCATAGCATTTATCAAACCGGTTAAATATGGCCCTGAAATTTTCCTCTCCCATTTTTTCGGCTAAAGGAGCCAGGGGATTCTTATCAAGATCGGCCATGGAATTAATGGGGGAAATAGTTAAATAGGTCCCGCCGTCCTGACGTGCTGTCGTCCAGCTTGTATCCTTTAGATCATGTTCCTTGCAGGCGGCAATAAAATCTTTGGAAACGGCTTCGAACTCTTTAAGCATAGAAGGTTTTACCTGGTCTTCGTGTACCCAAAATGACTGATTGGTGTTTTGAGAATGGACGACATTAGTTGGCAGAATTGCTAATGCAAAAAGGAAGGTGATAAAATTTACAGTTTTCATAATTCCCTGGTTTTAGTTTATTCAACAACAATTTAATTACCTATTAACCTGAAAGCAAGTATGTTAGGATGAAAGGGGTGAAATACTGTCCTAAAGAGTTAAATAATTTCCCAAAGCATTCTTTTGTTGGTTAAATGGAAAAAATAGAGAATAGGGAATAGAAAAAAGAGAATAGACAAAAGAGAATAGACAAAATTATTCTTGTATTTATTTCGAAATGAAAATTTTTTTCTGCGAAAATCATCGAGATCAGCGGGAGATAAAAAACAAGTAGCATTGAAAATTAATGTTTAAAACCGGTCAACACTAATCAGTATTTTAATTATCGGTATAATTGAAAAATTCAGAAAAGCAAGGTTTGTTTATTTTCGACCAAATAATGGTTTAAAGGATATGCAATCAGGCAGCATTTTTAATTTTAAAGTGGAACTCTGCTGTAGTGCCATTTTCATTTTTTTCCAGAATAGTGCCATTGAGTTGTTGGGTCAATAATTGAATTAAACGCGATCCAAAGCCGGTTCCTTGTGGTGACATACCGAAAACTTTACCCACACCGTTATCAGATACTGTTAAGGATAAGGTCTCTGCATTTGATTGCGATAAACTTATTTGAATAGTTCCACTCCTATCCTCGGGAAACGCATATTTCAATGCGTTTGTAAGGAGTTCATTCACTATCAGGCCAATGGGTACGGCGGTGTCCACATCTAACTCCAGCGTGTCCATGACACATTCAATTTTCACCTTATCCTCTGCATTAAAAGTATCTAAAATACCTTCCCCCAAATTCAGGAAATAATCCTTCATTTCAATGCTTCCCAGGTTTTCTCCCTGATATAATTTTTGATGAATAATGCCCATGGACTGCACCCTGTTTTGACTGGCCATCATAGCGTCTTTGGCCGCTGGATCTTCCAGTTGTGCTGATTGCAGCGAAATTAAACTTTTAACCAATTCCAAATTGTTCTTAACACGGTGATGAATTTCCTTGATAAGCAGCTCGTTTTGCTTGTTTTTGATATCTAATTGATCATTTAATGCGAGCAACTCCTTGTTTCGCTTTTGGCGCTTTTTATAATAATAGAATAATCCAAAAAGAATTATAGCCAATAGACCCACAAGAATTGCGTAAAGTGTTTGAGTTTTGCGTTGTTGTGCTATTTTTTCATTTTGAAAAAAGATGGTGGCATTTTTTTGGCCGGTTTTATATTTAGCCAGGGCTTCACCTTCCAAACTTTGAAGCGCGCGATCTTTGAGTTCTGCAAATGCAAGTGCATAAAGCTTGTTGTATACCAATGCATTTTTGTAATCCCCCATAGACTCATAAATTGATGACACGTGCATATAGTTTTCCCAGAGATTTCTTACCCTCCCCGTTTTTATTATAATATCAATAGCTTGGAGGTTGTAGGGGAGTGCTTCCTCGTATTTTCCCTGCATCAAATACACATGGCCTATATTGCCCAAAGAAGGGATTAGGTATCGCTGCAGTCCCATTTCCTTGGATTTATCAAAATTGTCCTGGTAATCAGCAATGGCGGCGTCATACTCTCCCATATACTTATAAATATTTCCACGCCAGTTTATGGAGGCCATCAAAGGAATACCGTATTCGCCCTGGGTTTTATAAAGGTCAATAGCTGTATTTATATTAGTTAAAGCATCCTGAAGGTCATCTTCGGAAAAAAGTTGATTAAAAGCTTTATTGTGATACGCCAATGCCAAATCCATCTTTGAATCCAATTTCTCCAGTATTTCAATGGCTTTGTTGCAAAGAGCGACTCCTTCGGCATAACTGTTTTCGTAATACAGTAGTCCACACAGGTGCGTATAGCTTTGTGCGATGCCTTTTTGATTGTTTAATTTTTCGAAAATTTTCAAAGCTTTATATCCCTGTTCTGTAGCTTTAATATATTCTGTTTGAAGGGCATAAACTTCCTTAAGGGCGAGATGGGTTTTGGCAAGGTTTAGTTCATTTTGGAGCGTGCTGTAAATATCTTTTGCCATTAGCGTATAAACCACTGAAGAATCCAGTTTAGAGTATTCTTTGTGATAATATGCCAGATGTAAATAAGATTTGGCAAGTGCGTTTTGGTTATTTTGTTTTTTGGACAGCAATACTGCTTTATGTGAATTAACGCCAAACAAAGTAGAGTCTGCAGGGATTTTTGCGTGTGCATCCAGCCATACAAGAGTGGAATCTAAATCTTTTACATCCAAAACCTGCGAAAAACCAGAACTGGTGTAAAAAAATATAAAAAGTAAAGAGATAAATTTCATCTGCTTATATTATTTTTTCGACTTCGCTCAACACAAGCGTTTTTTATTGACCATAAGTAATTCGAATATCTTCATCGGTATTTGTATCGTGGTTCCGCCAAAAGCCTTTTTTAAATTAGTTTGAATTACCTGGGGTATTTAAATATATGGGCTAAATGGTTTGTAACCTTTTTAAGAGTTCCGTGCGCATTCCTTTGGACATAGGGATTGTTTTTCGTGAAATAACTACGTGCGTACCGCCTATTTCGTCTATTCGGGAGAGATTGATAATGTATGATCTATGGATTCTTAAAAAATGTTCCTGAGGTAGTTTTTTGTCTATTTCTTTAAGCGTGGCCACTATCAAATATTCCTTGTCCATTGAAAATATCCTGCAATAATTACGCTCAGCTTCAATGTACCGAATATCCTTAATAGCTACTTTCACCATCGTTTCACGATTTCTAACAAAAAGGCAATCTTTTAAAACAGCCGTGGAAGATCCATTTTTAGAATCTTTGGACGGGGCATTGATAGTACATTTTAATTGATGGATTGTGAGCTCAATACTGCGTTGTAAATCTAATTTTTTAAAAGGTTTGGAGATAAAAGCATAGGGGTGGGTTATTTTAGCCCTGTTAAAATTTGCCTCATCGGCATTGGCAGTAAGATAGATTATCGCAATATTCTTATTGATTTCCTGCATTTTTTTGGCGGTTTCTATTCCATCCAATTCTCCTTTTAGCTGAATATCTATCAACACGATATCCGGGAGGTTGCTAATAATATGGCTTAATGCATCTTCACCCCGGGGAATAATTCCTGAAACTTCATACCCCATTTCTGTAAGCTGCATAGAAATATTTGCAGCTATTATCATTTCATCCTCAACAACTAATATTTGAATAGGTTCAATCATCGCTTAGCGGTATTATATCCCACAAGGAGGCTTTTGATTAAAACCGGGATTAATCCTGAAGTATGCCTGAAGTTCTTTTCTCACGAGAAAACTTCCGAAACAAACCTGGTCAGTATAAAAAGGTACGCTTGTGATGGTATTTTTAAATAAAATAAAATAAACATCAAAAATCAATTGGAGTTTTTAGGGAGGGGAGAACTTTTTTCTTCCTGCTATCAGGAAGCTTATATTATGCGTTTTCGTCTGCTAATTTAATAAATATTTAGATAATAATTAATAATTATTTTTCTGTTAAAGTAATATGTCTTATTCTTTAACATAAAAAATGCGATTCTTCTTTAAAGATCATTTTTCAGGATGGGTTTTGTATTTTTACAAAGAAAACAATCTTAATTGGAATGGAGAAACAAGAGATCCTTGCAAAGTGTAATGAAATGTCTAAAAACACTTTGATGGAAACCCTGAATATAGAATTTACAGATATAGGAGACGATTTTGTTACGGCCAAAATGCCGGTTACTTCAAAGGTGCACCAACCGGACGGAGTCCTGCACGGGGGTGCAAGTGTTGCACTGGCGGAAAGCGTTGGCAGCGTGGCTTCTCATATTTTTATGGATGCGGAAGATTTTTATATCCGCGGCATTGAAATTTCTGCCAATCACATCAAAAGTATTTCTGAAGGAGATGTCTATGCAAAAGCAACCTTTATTCACAAAGGAAGAACCACTCAGCTATGGAATATAAGAATAACAGATGTTGAAGACAACCTGATCTCCCTGGTAAAATTGACGACCATCGCGTTGCCTAAAAAGAAATAAATGATCACTTCTGAAGAATTTTTCGATAAACTTCGCTTGCAGCTGGAGAAGAAATTGCCTTTTGTAGCGTATAAAAAGCCATCGACGGGATTCGGAATAATAAAAGCATTTCTGCAATCAGATTCTGAAATTTATAAAACTCTGGATTTTTCAGAAAGCGGGTTTGTATTCGCCCCTTTTGATGCTGGTAAGCCTAAATTCCTTATTCCTGCCGCTCAATCTCAATTTCTTGAAACCACTTTTGGTTTTGCAGAAGTCGTTAAGGATTCCAGAAAGTCAACCATCGGTGAACTTGAACAGGAAACTGCCCGGAAGCAGCATATAGCCTTAGTGGAAAAGGGATTAGATCAAATAAAAAACGGGATCTTCAAGAAAGTGGTGCTTTCCAGGAGGGAAGCTGTGAAACTGGAAGGGCAGGATCCTGTAAAAACTGTTCAGCAATTATTCCAAATGTATCCCACGGCGCTGGTATATATCTGGTTTCATCCCGAAACCGGATTATGGCTTGGCGCTACTCCGGAAACCCTGCTGGAAATTGAGCGCAACCGGTTTAAAACGATGGCCCTTGCAGGAACTCAGAAATATGAGGGAGCTATGGAGGTTGTTTGGGGTGAAAAGGAACTGCAGGAACAGCAGTTTGTTACAGATTCTATTTTGGAGAATTTAAAACCCTTTGTGGAGAAGATCGAAAAATCCATGCCTTTTACAGCGAAAGCCGGGAATTTACTTCATTTAAAAACCGATATCTCCGGATCATTGCATCCGGAATCGCAGGATTTGGGTGCCTTGATTTCTTCAATTCATCCAACCCCAGCCATTTGCGGACTTCCGAAAGATCCCGCCAAAAAATTTATCCTGAAGGAAGAAAACTACGACCGGGAATACTACTCCGGTTTTTTAGGAGAACTGAATTTGAAGACGGAAATTAAACGAAGCGGAAACCGAAGAAATCAGGAAAACCAGGCATATGCAAGTATTATAACCACTTCAAATTTATTTGTGAACCTGAGATGTATGAAGTTTGAAGAGCAGCAGGCGATTTTGTTTGTTGGCGGCGGAATTACTAAGGACAGCGATCCGGAGGCAGAGTGGGTGGAAACCCAAAATAAAGCTGAAACGATGAAAGCCGTGCTTTAATCCAATCCGTTCAGTATTTCTTAGCCTCAAAGGACTGTTCCTAAGTGCTGGTACATGTGCTTTCAAAATCGTAATTTTACCTTTCATTTAAACCTCCTTAAAAACCTCACTGGTTTTGAAAACCTGTGAGGTTTATC
Source organism: Gillisia sp. (assembly GCA_046496275.1). Taxonomy (GTDB): domain Bacteria; phylum Bacteroidota; class Bacteroidia; order Flavobacteriales; family Flavobacteriaceae; genus Gillisia. Next base: position 286 of record JAWOHC010000115.1, on the reverse strand, counting down.
GAGGTTTTGGTTAAATTACGTTTAGTGTGAAATACTCCAAAATTCCCGTAGCTCAATCGATCGTCGCTTTATGCGTCGCAAAAAATATAAATCACGTGGTCATTTCTCCGGGTTCACGAAATGCACCACTTACAATTGGCTTTACCCATCATCCCGAAATTAAGGCTTACAGCATTGTAGATGAGCGGTGTGCAGCATTTTTCGCCCTGGGAATGGCACAACAGCTTCAACAGCCGGTTGCCCTGGTGTGTACTTCGGGATCGGCATTATTGAATTATTATCCCGC
>JAWOHC010000105.1:0-10475 GCA_046496275.1 Gillisia sp. | reverse complement strand
AAACCCAAAATAGAATTAATGGTTTGATTTAAACATTTAAGAACGATGTGTTAAATACTATCACAAAAAAATGTTGCTTAAAAAGAGTTGATTTATTTTTGAGATAAGGTGAGTGTAAAATATTTGATATACTTTTAAGAATACTACCTGCTAAATCAATAAAAATGAAAGATCCCGGAAAATTCGCAATCACAGAGTTAGTTCATCAGCAAACCTATCTTTCCAACGGAGAATTAATTCCGTGGAATGGAGGTACCGATGAGGTTTATTCCACGATCTCTACCACCAAAACCTACCAGCCTACTTTGCTGGGAAGTGTTCCGCATATGGATGAAGCCACTGCGCTGGAAGTCCTAAAGAGCGCCTGTGATGCTTATTCCAAAGGTCAGGGAGACTGGCCCACGATGAAAGTTGCAGAAAGGATTGCCTGTATGGAAGGTTTTGTCTCTCAAATGAAGACCAAACGGGAAGAGGTGGTGAACCTTTTAATGTGGGAGATAGGAAAAACACTGGCCGATTCTCAGAAGGAATTCGACCGTACCGTGGAGTACATTTACGATACCATAGAGGACTATAAGCAACTGGATAGGGATAGCGCCAAATTTTTGAAACGCGACAATGTGCGGGCGCATATACGAAGAGGTCCTTTGGGCGTCGTGCTTTGTCTTGGGCCATACAATTATCCCCTGAACGAAACATTTGCCCTGCTTATTCCGGCATTGATCATGGGAAACACCCTCATTTTTAAACCTGCGAAACACGGTGTGTTGCTTCTTTCTCCATTGATGGAAGCCTTCCGGGATAATTTCCCAAAAGGGGTATTGAACATTGTTTACGGAAGGGGACGGGAAATTGCTGCCCCCATCATGGCTTCCGGAAGGATTGATGTCCTGGCTTTAATAGGGAATTCCACTTCAGCAAAAGCACTCCAGGATCAGCATCCACATAAAAACAGACTCCGCCTTATCTTAGGTTTGGAGGCGAAAAATCCCGCGATCATCCTTCCCGATGCAGATCTGGATCTCACCATTGATGAGTGTATTTCCGGCACCCTGTCTTTTAACGGTCAACGATGTACCGCGCTTAAGATTATCTATGTACACGAGGATATCAGAGAAGAATTCAACTCCCGCTTTGCCGCGCGGGTAGATGCTTTAAAATTTGGAAATCCATGGGAGGAAGGTGTTATGCTCACCCCCCTGCCCGAACCCGGAAAACCTTCGTACATCCAGGAACTCATCACCGATGCGGTAGAAAAGGGTGCTGTTATTTTAAATGAAAAAGGAGGAGATATTTCCGAGAATTATATTTATCCGGCGGTTTTATATCCTGTTACCAGGGAAATGAGGGTATATAAAGAAGAACAGTTTGGGCCCGTAATCCCAATAAAACCTTTTACCGATATCCAGGAGTTGCTGGATGAAATCGCCGATTCCAATTACGGACAGCAAATAAGCCTGTTTGGGAAAGACGTGAAAGAACTCGCGCCACTAATAGATACGCTTGTTAACCTGGTATGCAGGGTTAATCTTAACAGCTCCTGCCAGCGTGGCCCGGATGTTTTCCCTTTTACCGGCCGGAAGGATTCTGCAGTGGGAACCCTAAGTGTTCACGATGCCTTGCGATCATTTTCAATAAGGACCTTTTTAGCTGCTAAGGACAATGAGATCAATAATGATATCCTACGACAACTGCTGGAAACCAAAAACTCTAATTTTGTAAATACCGATTATATTCTTTAATGCCTGAAATGAATTTAAGGATTCATAAAATGAAGTCAAAAAGGCCCTGTGGCAATCGGAAAAATGATGGGTACCGGATGAAAATGGATAGTGCTTGTTTTTCAGAAATTGTTTAAGGTATTAGGGAATTTGGAATTTTCCCCCATTTTGATTTCCACCAATTGCTCGAATTTCGCAAAATTTTAAACCTAAAAGTGGGACTTTAAGCCTTTTGCCAATTTAACAATATATCGTACTTTCGGGCCTATTCAAAATTGAATTTATGTCAGAGTTTTGGTTATATTTCAGGTTGGGCCTGGAACATGTGTTGGATTGGAATGCCTATGATCATATTCTTTTTCTTATTGTCCTGGTGGCGGCCTACAGCTTTGCCTCATGGAAACGCGTGCTGTGGCTGGTAAGCATATTTTTTATAGGGCATACCCTGGCTTTATTCCTGTCGGTGTACGGCGTGGTGAAAGCGAGCAGCATTTGGGTAGAATTATTGATAGCCGTTACTATATTGGTGACCGCGCTTTTCAACCTCTTTACCTCAAAGAAAAAAGAAAAACAGCAAAACCCGACACTTTTATACATTAGTACCGCATTTTTTGGACTCATTCACGGATTGGGGTTTTCCACCTTTTTCAAGATGGTGGCCGGAAGCAAGGATCAAAAATTTCTTCCGCTTCTGGAATTTGCCCTTGGAATTGAGGCCGCTTTAATCATCGTTGCCTTTAGTGTGCTAATTCTGGCTTTTATTTTTCAAAATATATTCAAGGTAAACCGAAGGGATTGGATCCTGGTTGTATCGGCAATAGTGATTGGGGTGATCCTCCCAATTTTGAAAGAAAATTTTCTTGCAATTTGAGAATACTTTAACGGCCTTAAATTGTAGAAAATATTGATCTGCAATATTTTAGCAGTAAATTAGTTGAAGTTTAAAAATATAATAAAAAACCTCGGGGCAAGCCCAAAAGGTAGGTCCCAATAATTATAGGGAGGAAACTCTTTTTAAAAATTCGAGGTAGGCCTGCCTGAATGAAATTCATTTAGGGCAGGACTCGGGGAACCTGCCCGTCCAATAGGCGGGTAAAACCCTCATCAAGGGATTAAAAGCCGGGAAACACCGGTATTAAAAACTATGCAGCAAAAAAAACAACTAAGGTATGACAAGGCTTACCTTCGAATTGCCCGTGAATGGGGAGAACTCTCCCACTGTAAAAGAAGAAAAGTTGGTGCGCTTATTGTGAAAGACCGAATGATAATTTCCGACGGATACAACGGCACCCCCTCCGGTTTTGAAAATTTTTGTGAAGATGAAGAAGGATACACCAAGTGGTATGTGCTTCACGCCGAAGCCAATGCGATTTTAAAAGTGGCTTCCTCTACGCAATCCTGCCAGGGAGCAACGCTGTACATTACGATGTCCCCCTGCAAAGATTGCAGTAAGCTTATTCACCAGGCAGGGATTACCAGGCTGGTATACCAGATGGATTATAAGGATAATTCCGGGCTTAACTTCCTGGAAAAGGCAGGAGTAGAAATCTGCCACGTAAACGAACTTGACAATTGAAAAACAAGGCTAAAATATTTTTTCCCTTTTTGCTGGGTCTCGCTTGTGCCGCAGGAGTTTTGCTGGGCGCTATGCTCGACTTTTCTCCAAACGATGCGATGTTTAGCTCTAATCCAAAAAAAGCAAAACTCTCCCGCCTTATAGATTACATAGATTTTGAATATGTAGATGAAGTAAACACCGATAGCATTGTGGATGTTACCGTAAACAGGATACTGGAGAACCTGGATCCGCATTCGGTCTATATTCCCAAAAACGAATATTCCAATGTCACCGAAAATATGCAGGGGGATTTTGTGGGTATTGGAGTGAGTTTTTATACGGTAAATGATACCATTGTGGTTATCCAGCCTTTGGAAGGCGGTCCCAGCGAACGGATTGGGATACGCGGTGGGGACAGGATCCTGTATGCAAATGATGCCCAGTTGTTCAATAAAAACATCACCAATGATTCTCTTACCTCGAAGCTTAAAGGCAAAGAAAACACCAGGGTAATGCTCACCATTTTCAGAAAAGGGATCAAGGACCTGCTGAAGTTTGATGTTACCCGCGCAAGAGTGCCGCTTAAGAGTGTGGATGCCACTTATATGCTTACCGAAGACCTTGGATACATAAAGATCAACCGCTTTTCAGAAACCACCTATAGGGAATTCAAAGAAAGCCTGATAGAACTGAGATCACAGGGAGCTGAAAAAATCGCCCTGGATCTTCGCGACAACCCGGGAGGTTATCTTTCTGAAGCCATCAAGATGGTAGATGAATTTTTGGAAGATGGAAAACTCATCCTGTTCACCAAAAATAAAAAAGGCGCCATTGAAAAAACCTTCTCCAGTAGCAAAGGAGCTTTTGAAAACAATGAAATCTTCGTGCTTATCAATGAGAATTCGGCATCGGCCAGTGAGATCGTGGCGGGAGCTTTTCAGGATAACGACCGGGGAACAATTATTGGCCGTCGTTCCTATGGAAAAGGTTTGGTGCAACGCGAGATGGAACTTGGGGATGGCAGCGCGGTAAGGCTTACCATCGCAAGATATTATACCCCTACCGGACGGTCCATTCAAAAATCTTACAAAGAGGGAAATGAGTCCTACTTCAAGGATTACACTTCCAGGTATAAAAACGGAGAACTGGTAAATGCAGACAGTATTCACGTGAAAGATTCCCTGAAATATGTAACCCCCGGCGGAAAAATAGTCTATGGCGGAGGCGGGATTATCCCGGACGTATTTGTGCCAAAAGACATCAATTATGAAAGCGAGAATCTCACCTACCTTTTACGCCAGGGATTCCTGAGCAGGTTCGTCTTTGAGGTGCTTGAAAAAAACAGGGACTATTATAATGCTATTTCCTGGGAAGAGTTTCATCAGAATGAAATGATCACCGATGAGGTGATAGCCGATTTTTTCCAATATTCAAGACAACTAAATATCCCCATGAAAATCAAGGAGTATAGACCTCTGTTAGAGAAATACTTAAAGGCCTCTATGGCACAACAACTCTTTGGAAATGATAAATTTCAACGGATAATCAATAACGATGACCGAATTATAATAAAAGTGATAGAATTATCACAAGCAAACTAGTATCTTCGTGATCAATGGATGCCTACAACGATTATACAGCCATATTTTTACTGCTCTCCCCGCTTTTTTTCTTCATAATCGCGGTGTGCTTTAGATTGCTGGATAACAGCGCCTTACTCTTTCTTCAAAAGGAAATCCTGATAGATTCCTCGAATGTTTCACTAAAACACATCAAGGAACAAATAAATTCTTCAGCCGATTCCAGATTCAAGAAACAGTTAAAAAGGGCTTTGATCTTTAGAAAGATCCATAAAGTATTCATCATTCTCATGATCGCAGCACTGCCGGTTACTGTCGTAACCTATTTCACCTTATTCTAGCATCTCCTTTGCAAGGTGGGGGTATGAATTAGTTCCACAGGGTTCAGGAATTTTAGCTACTGCTGCATCAATTTCGCAAGCAATGACATGACGGCTTTGATATTCAGGGAACGGAACCTGTTTTTGATGCCAGGAGTTTTTTTTGTTGAAGGATTATCCCTACAAAATTATTTATGTGTAGGCTTTTTGCTTCGTTAATCCCGGAAGCAAAACAAGGGATCTTCCGGAAGCACTTTCTCCACTGCTTAGAACATCAAAATGCATTAACTATTCCGATGCTTTCTATCAATTGCTTTTGAGGTAAGCAGAATACCAAGAAGCACAATCACGATCGCCGCTCCAAGAATCCCAATAAGCGCTATGGAACTCTCTTTGGCTAGCAGGTCTTTAAAATTAAGGACAGTGAAATTGTAACCAATCACGCCTATGGAAAGCAAAATTAGAATATAGATGAAAATTTTCATGAGAATAATCTTTAATTTTTATAATACAAATAAACGCTCATACTCGCGGTGGCGATCTCTCTAAAATCCAGCTTCATTACTACAAGTATTAATTGCGGCAAAATTAAGTTTTAAAAACAGAAAAAAACCATTTTAAGGCTTATTTTAATGGAAATACTCATCTGAAAATCAGGAAGGAAAATGCCTTAATCAAAAACAAAAAAAAGTCCACTAGGGATATCCCTACATTATGGGGAGGAAAATACTTTATAAATTCGAGACAGGCCCGCCTCAAGGATTCAGGCAGGCCTCGGGCAATTAAATTCTCAATAAGGGGTTAAATCAGCATAATTAAATATCTTTGCACCATGTTTCAAATAGGAAAAACCATTGTCTCTGAGGAGATCGTCCAAAAAGATTTTTTATGTAACCTTTCTGCGTGTAAAGGCGCCTGTTGTATTGCCGGAGATGCCGGAGCACCCCTGGAAGAAAAAGAGACTAAAATCCTGGAAGAGATCTACCCCCTGGTAAAGCCATTTTTGAGAAAAAAAGGAATCGAAGCCATAGAGCGACAAGGGACCTCCGTCATTGGGGAAGATGGGGAATTTGAAACTCCGCTTGTGGACGGCGCAGATTGTGCCTATGTAACTTTTGACAATCGCGGCACTGCACTTTGCGGAATTGAAGAAGCCTACAACCAGGGTGAGATCAAATGGAAAAAACCCGTTTCCTGTCATTTATACCCGGTTCGCGTTCAGGAATATTCAGAATTCGCCGCCGTAAATTACCACCATTGGGAAATTTGTGATGATGCTTGTACCCTTGGAAAAGAATTACAGGTGCCTGTTTATAAATTCGTAAAAGAAGCCCTTATCAGAAAATTTGGGGAAGATTGGTTTATGGAACTGGAAAAGGCTGCTGCCACATTAAATAAACCCCTTCCAAAATAATTTTTTCTTACCCAAAAACCTTACCCAAATAGATGTATCCTGGGATTGTTCTTTCCCGGAGCGCTTCAAAGCCTGGCATAGTTTTTCTACAAATATCCAGCGTTTTTTGAAGCTGCAGAGGGTATGAATTCCAATCCAAAACCGGGTAAAATTACCTAGCTGAAATATCCAAATTTTAGAAAAAAATTTAAATTAAAATCCGTATTTTTAGTAGACCCCCTTTCACACCCAAAGAGCTACCCCAAAAATTAATTTTATCGCCCTAAATCAAAAAACTCGTAGCAAGCCCCCAGGGGATGTCCCGAGAATTACAGGGAGGTAACTACTTAAAAAAACGAGGCAGGCCCGCATGAATGAAATTCATTTCGGGCAAGCCTCGGGAAACCTGCCCATCTGTTAGGCGGGTTAGACCCTTCAGGAGGGATTCAAGGAATATAATGTTCCTGCGCCGAAGAAAGATTTTAATAAAATCTAAATGTCTGAATGATGAAAAGGAAGATTTTAACCGGGGTTTTAGCTATCATGCTTTCTATACCCTCGCAGGGACAATTTTTAAAAAAACTTCAGGAAACAGCAGAACAGCCTTTAAAAACTGAAGCGAAAGCGGCAATGGTTTTTCCGGAAATCTACACTTCCATCTCCACAAATTTACTTATAAATGATGCGGTGCAGGAAGCTGGATTTTTAGGAGGGATGCAACCGGTAGCGTCTTCGGAAATTCCGGAATACTATGATTTTGATTGGAAATATACCTATCAACTGAAAACAAAAGGGGGAGAAAGATGGCTGAATTTATTGTTTAAAAAAGATGCACCATATTTTGGTTTGCAAATTTCGGAAGATAGAAATAGATACCTGGTGGTGGATCCTGAAAGAAATATCAATGTGCTGTATATAGTCCTGGGCGATGCGAAAACCACCTCGGCAAAAAGAATTTTCGATACGCAGCCTACAGTGACTAAAAGAGATAAAAAGCGGGGGGTTTTTAGCTTTAACAAAATTGGAGATAAGCGTATCATGGGCTATGAAAGCAACGGTTTTCAGGCAGAAAATAATGAATTTGTGTACACTTTTTATATTGCAAAAGAAACCGGATCCGGTATGCACGATTTTCACCGAAACAGCCAAAAATTGATACCCCAAAACTTTAACCCTAACTGGCTGGAAAAAGGAATGCTAATGCAAATGATCGCCGAAGGAAAGAAAAGCATACGGGATAATATCACTTTAACCTGCATTGGTATTGAAAAATACAGCCTTCAACTTAGAAAAAACGACAATATGAGTTTGGCAAAAAATTAATTTAAATTAAAATTTCTTGAAATGGAAAATCAACAATCACAAGGTAATGTCATCGAAAAAACCGGTGAAGACAAAACCATCGCCGTAATCGCCTATTTAACTTTTATTGGCCTAATCATCGCATTTGTTATGAACAATGACAAAAAATATGAATTCGCAAGGTTTCATATAAAACAATCTCTGGGATTGGTATTACTAAGTGTTGGACTATTTATTATAGGGATGATCCCAATTTTAGGCTGGATTATTTCCTTTTTCGGATCCATTTTTTTATTGGTTCTCTGGATCTTTGGGCTCATAAATGCCATAAACTACCAAACAAAACCTGTTCCGGTTTTGGGAAATTATTTTATGGATTGGTTTAAGGATATTTAATTACATCCATATTCTGAATGAGCTTGTTTAGGACTGTCATTGCGAAGGAAGCTTTAGGCCGACTGAAGCAATCTCATGTAGGGCGGAGGCATCAATTTAAATAACGCTTAATCCCTTATAAACGATTCGTCCAATGAAGGCGTAGGATTCTTCACTGCGTTCAGAATGAAATTTTGGATAAAAATGGTTTTTTCAGGTCTTTCCGAATTTCCGGAAATGGAAAAATACTGACTTCTTCCCACAATTATTAACAAACGCAATAAACTTCTTAAGCACCATTTTTAAAGGGATTAGGGAATATCCTTAAAATTCATATGGTTTTTATTAACAGTCTTTAGTTATTTGATCCACAGTTGATTACAGTAAAATTTTAACGATTTTATTAGAATTAGAAACGCTGCCTGTTAAAAACTTTGTTGAAAACGTTTGTCGCTACCTCTTTTAAAATCTAATTGATTTTTCCATATTTGTTAACGTTGATTTCTTAACGTGTTTCTCAAAACCGGAAAACCAAAATACATGGCACAACTAGAACCCATTTTACAGGAAAACAAAGACAGATTTGTAATCTTTCCAATCAAACACCACGATATCTGGGATTGGTATAAAAAAATGGAAGCCAGCTTTTGGACTGCAGAGGAGATCGACCTACACCAGGACACAAATGACTGGAACAATAAACTAAATTCCGATGAACGTTATTTCATCAAACATATCCTTGCATTTTTTGCCGCTTCAGATGGGATTGTAAATGAAAATCTGGCTGAAAACTTCGTAAATGAAGTTCAGTATTCTGAGGCAAAATTCTTCTACGGATTTCAGATAATGATGGAAAACATTCATTCTGAAACCTATTCGTTGTTAATCGATACGTACGTAAAAGATGAGAAAGAAAAAGATCAGTTGTTCAGAGCAATTGAAACCTTTCCTGCAATTAAGAAAAAAGCCGACTGGGCTTTAAAATGGATCGAATCTGATTCTTTTGCTGAAAGACTCATCGCATTTGCTGCCGTTGAAGGAATTTTCTTCTCGGGTGCATTTTGTTCTATTTTCTGGCTCAAAAAACGCGGGTTAATGCCCGGACTAACCTTCTCCAATGAACTTATTTCAAGAGACGAAGGCGTACATTGTGATTTTGCGGTGCACCTGCATAACAAACACCTGGTAAATAAAGTTCCAAAAGAAAGAATTATTGAGATTATTATGGACGCCCTTAATATTGAACGGGAATTCATCACCGAATCTCTGCCGGCAAGCCTTATTGGAATGAATGCGAAACTCATGACCCAATACCTGGAATTTGTTGCAGACAGACTTCTGGTAGAGCTGGAATGTGAAAAGCAATACGGAAGCACCAATCCATTTGACTTTATGGACATGATCAACCTACAGGGTAAAACCAATTTCTTTGAAAAAAGAGTTGGGGAATATCAAAAGGCAGGAGTTATGAACAAAGACAAAGACACCAATAAAATAAGTTTTGACGCCGATTTTTAAATAAGCGTTCCACCGGAAAAGGTCGTGCCCCCCATCACGACTCTGTCCGGTTTTTTTAATCAATAAATATATTTCTGTAATTCTAAAACAGCAAATCCCCCCACGGATGCGCTGTTTGGATTATGGATCCATTATAAAATTTCCGTTTGTGGGTAAGTACTTCTTCTCTGCAAATCCACTAAAAAAAATCAATCTATGTATGTATTAAAAAGAGATGGACATAAAGAGCCGGTGATGTTTGACAAAATCACAGCCAGGATCAGGAAACTGTGCTATGGCCTCAATGAAAGGGTAGACCCCTTAAAGGTTGCCATGCGCGTGATTGAAGGATTATATGAAGGGGTTACCACCAGTGAACTCGATGACGGGCAAGGCGAGTTTCAAGGATCTGGTTTCGTCCATCCTCGCGGACCTGGCGCGGCTGGTCACGCAGCAGGCGGTGACCGGGCCGCTGGCGAGCCTGCTGAGCGCGGGCATTTCCGCAGGCTTTGGCGCTATCCGCGGCAGCTTTGGTCGCGTCACCACGGGCACGCCGATTACCGCCGGGCAGTTGCCCCCGGCTTCGGCCTTCACCCTGCACCGCGGCGGCATCGCCGGGCGGGACGGCCTGCCGCGCGCGGTTGACCCCGCAGTCTTCGCCGGTGCGCCGCGGATGCACACGGGCGGCATCGCAGGTCTGCGGCCCGACGAGGTGCCTGCGATCCTGCA
>JAWOHC010000064.1:0-10889 GCA_046496275.1 Gillisia sp. | reverse complement strand
TCACCGGCTCTGTTACCGACCGTGAAAAACAGGAGCAATTGCTGGACAGCATGGATCTGGAGCGGGAACGCGGTATCACGATTAAGAGCCACGCCATCCAGATGAATTATACCTACAAAGGCGAAGAATATATACTAAACTTAATAGATACTCCGGGGCATGTGGATTTTTCCTATGAAGTATCCCGTTCTATCGCGGCTTGTGAAGGAGCGCTACTTATTGTAGATGCTGCTCAAAGCATTCAGGCACAAACCATCTCCAACCTGTATCTTGCCCTGGAAAATGATCTTGAAATTATTCCTGTTCTGAATAAGATAGATCTTCCAAGTGCAAATCCCGAGGTGGTTACAGATGATATCGTGGAATTGCTTGGTTGTAATAAAAGCGATATAATTCCTGCCAGCGCCAAAACCGGGGTGGGTATTGAAGAGATCCTTTCTGCTATAATTGAGCGTATTCCGGCTCCTACCGGGAAACCTGATGCACCTTTAAGGGCATTGGTATTTGATTCTGTTTACAACCCCTTTAGAGGAGTTGAAACTTATTTCCGTGTATTTAACGGATCTATAAAAAAAGGTCAGCAAATTAAATTTGTGGCTACCGATAAAAATTATTTTGCAGATGAGGTTGGAACACTTCGGTTAAAACAATTTCCGCGTCAGGAAGTTAAAGCCGGAGATGTAGGATATCTTATCACGGGGATAAAAGATGCCCGGGAAATAAAAGTAGGGGATACCATTACGGATGCAAAAAATCCCACTACCGAAGCTGTTTCAGGTTTTGAAGATGTGAAACCAATGGTTTTTGCAGGTATTTATCCCGTAGATACTGAAGAGTTTGAAGATTTGCGTTCCTCCATGGAGAAATTACAACTCAACGATGCTTCGCTTGTTTTTGTTCCTGAAAGTTCTGCTGCACTTGGTTTTGGATTTAGATGTGGATTTTTGGGGATGTTACACCTTGAAATCATTCAGGAACGCCTGGAGCGCGAATTTGACATGACCGTGATCACTACGGTTCCCAACGTTTCCTATCACGCCTTTACACATAAAAATCCTAACCAGATTATTCTTGTTAACAACCCAACAGATCTTCCGGAGCCTTCCAGCCTTGCGCGGGTGGAGGAGCCTTTTATAAAGGCCAGTATTATCACAAAATCGGATTTTGTGGGTTCTGTGATGTCCTTATGTATTGAAAAACGTGGGCAAATTACAAACCAAACCTATTTAACCCCGGAACGGGTGGAACTTAATTTTGATATGCCCCTGGCTGAAATCGTTTTCGATTTTTATGACCGGTTAAAAACAGTTTCCAAAGGCTATGCTTCTTTTGATTATTCCCCAATTGGAATGAGAGCTTCCAAATTGGTGAAAGTTGATATTCTCCTTAACGGAAGTGTGGTAGATGCACTTTCAGCTTTGCTTCACGTTGATAATGCCTTTGACATAGGTAAAAAAATGTGTGAAAAACTAAGGCAATTAATCCCAAGACAACAATTTGATATTCCAATACAGGCAGCAATTGGCGCTAAAATTATTTCCAGGGAAACCGTTAAAGCACTTAGAAAAGATGTTACCGCTAAATGTTACGGAGGAGATATTTCCAGAAAAAGAAAACTTCTGGAAAAGCAGAAAAAGGGTAAAAAACGTATGAGACTGGTTGGAAATGTTGAAATTCCACAGGAAGCATTTATGGCCGTTTTAAAGCTGAATGATTAAAGATTTTAAAAGCCCTTAAGCCCATCTTAAAGGTTTATAATAGAGAAATACCCTCATAAGGGATTACAAAACCCCCACAGATTCTAGAATCTGTGGGGGTTTTTGTTTATTTCAATATAGTCCTGTAAATATTTTTGTTAAAGATGAAACCACCACTCCCGTGGTCATTCCAAGGCTTTTTTAAGAACAGACCAAGCTTTTATTATTTTTTTAAATACTACTAATAAAAAAAGTCTTCTGAAAAATTTGGGACTATAACTAAATGTTTATCAGTTAGTTAAAATTAAGTCCCGGTTTTCAATTCTAACAGTTAGGCCAAAGGCGGAACGTTCTTGATTCTTTACCGGAAATTACTGATTTAATTTAAAAAGGATTATTGTGGGAAAACCATAATCCTGGTATTTTCCTCAAAATAGGTTTCCATTTTTAACGCGACTTTATCCAAAATCGGCTCATAGGCTTCACTGCCTTTTCTTGCTGTAATAAGCATAATAATATCTTCCGGTTGAACATTTTTGGAAATTATTAGAAAGTCTTCCCAGTCACTAAATTCGTTATATTCAAAAGGAGCTCTTAAATTTAAATTAGCTAAAAGTTCCTCTATAGCTTTTTGGGTTTTCCTGGTGCAGTGAACAATAATGGGCACACTTAACTCTTCAGACATTTTTATGACCTTTTTCACCCAAAGCTCAAAACCTTCCATATCCTCCGATCTTTCGGGTACGGCAAGAATAATTCTTTGATGTGTGGCCCAGGGTTTCTTGCTATCGCAAAGAAATATGGTTTTGGTAGTATTGTCTATTATACTGCGCATTTTTTCACCTATCACCTTATCCTTTCCGGAGCTTGTAGGCCATCCCATCACAATAAAATCGGCGATAAGTTCTTTGGATTTTCTGGCAATTCCCTTGGCTACATCCTGATCTATCGTAGCGGTTACATTTACCGCGGTTTCTGTAGCAGAAGCTTGTTTTATATAATCCTCCAGTTTCATTTTTGCCTGGGCAATATTGAGTTCTGCTTCCTCATCGTTGGGAACCACTGTAAGAATAGAAATGGGATTTATAGAACTTGTGTCTTTTATTAGAATTGAAAATTCCAGGAGTTTTTCAAGATTTACCATATTGGCCAATGGCAGTAAGATACTTTCCATTTTATAACTTTCAGATTCTTTGATCTCCTCCGGATTAGCTTCCTTATTTTCAGAAACCATAATTTTTGAAGCATTTTCAGTGACCAAAGTTGACACAATTGAGGTTATAAGAATAAGAATAATAGTTCCGTTTAGGATATTGATATCAATTATTTCGGCATTATACCCAACTATAATTACTGCCAGGGTAGCGGCGGCATGCCCGCTGCTTAAGCCAAAGATCAATTTTCGTTGTGTGGAGGTATATTTAAATACAATTTGGGTGAAAAATGCCGCCAGCCATTTCCCGAAAACGGCAACTACTGAAAGTGTAAGTGCGACGACTATGGCCATATATCCTCCAAAAATCACGCTTATATCTACCATCATTCCTACGCTGATAAGGAAAAACGGAATAAACAGGGAGTTCCCCATAAACTCAATTCTGTTCATAAGGGCAGAGGAATGCGGAATTAATCTATTAAGGGCCAATCCTGCCAAAAATGCTCCAATAATATCCTCTACTCCCGCCAATTCAGCTAAAAAAGCAGCTAAAAACATCACGGTGAGCACAAAAATATAATGGGCGTGTTTTTCCTTTTCAAGTTTGGTGAAAAACCATTTGGCAATTTTTGGGACCACAAAAAACATGATCAAACAAAAAATCGTGAGTGAGACTACGAGTCGTATCCAAAAATCCAATGTTAAACCACCTTCCTGGGCATTTCCCATAATTACCGCCAGGATAATAAGCACGGCGGTATCGGTTAAAATAGTACCCCCAACGGTAATCGCCACAGCCTCATTCTTGGAAACTCCCATTTTACTCACAATAGGATAAGCGATAAGCGTGTGCGTTGCAAACATACTGGCAGTAAGAAAACTGGCGTTAAAATCATATCCCAATAAATAGAAACAAACCGGAAACCCTATGGCAAGTGGCAGTGAAAAGGTGAATAAACCAAAAAGGAAGCTTTTATTCCGGTTGATCTTAAACTGATTCATATCGAGTTCCAAACCGGCGATAAACATAATATAGAGCAGGCCTATTTTTGAAAATAAATCGATCGCTGCATTTTGTTCTAAAAGGCCAACTCCAAAAGGACCAATAAAAATACCTGAAATAATCAAAACGATTATTCCCGGAACATTGAGCCTTCTGAATAATATTGGGGAAACCAGAATTATTAGTAGAATAAGGGAGAAAACCAGCACTGGGTTGCCAAAAGGCAATTCGAATTCGTGATATAAAATTTCTAAAAATTCATTCATATGTAGCTATATATTGTTTTTTTAGAGGTCATATGCAATTCGCATAACTTCATTGGTGTTTGCATCGAGTTTCAGTTATGCTCATTTCATCTGAAAACTTTAGTAGTGTTATAAAATTCCTGGTGGAATTTATTCTGAAAAATTATTCACGAGCAAATTTAACAGTGGATTATCAAAATTTTGACAAAAAATTCATAAAATATACAACACTAATTTAATTCTTCACTTTATTCTTTTTGAATTTGTTTGAATGAATTTGGTGTAAATTTTTTTTATAATTAAAATTCAGGAATTTAAGCTATGTCCGGTTAGGCTTTTGAAAAACCAACTTTCCAATATTAAAATGTTTGTTAAATATTCCCGGTAGATTCCAAAGTCTTAATAATTGTCTAATGGTTTTAGTAATTTGCGGATGTAAATTAATTATCCCCCAAGCGTGCTCACAAGGTATGTAAAAGGAAGAAACACTCAAAATCCCTTTGAATAAATCGGGATTAAAAAAATCCATTTTTCATGAAATTATACCCAATAGAAGCAGGAAACTTTAAGCTGGATGGAGGAGCGATGTTCGGCGTAGTTCCAAAAACAATCTGGAACCGCACAAATCCATCAGATGAATCCAATTTAATCGATATGGCCGCGCGCTGTTTATTGATAGAAGATGGAGATAAATTAACCCTTATCGATACAGGAATGGGGGATAAGCAAAGCGAAAAATTTTATGGATACTATAATCTTTGGGGAGACGAATCTATAGACAAATCCCTAAAAAAATATGGTTTTCACAGAGACGATATCACCGATGTTTTTTTAACCCACCTCCATTTTGACCATTGTGGCGGCTGCATTCAATGGAATAAACAAAGAACAGGCTATGAGCCTGCATTTAAAAATGCGTCTTTTTGGAGCAATAAGGATCACTGGTTATGGGCAACCGAACCCAATGCCAGGGAAAAAGCCTCCTTTTTAAAGGAAAATATTATCCCTATAAATCAAAGCGGAAGACTTCTTTTTGTTGAAAAAGATCCTTCCCAACAATTCACGAATTTACCAAATTTAGGTTTTGGTGTGTTTTTTGCTGATGGGCATACCGATAAACAAATGATCCCAAAAATAGAATATAAAGGAAAAACCATCGCTTTTATGGCAGATTTGCTTCCTACCGCAGGACATATTCCTTTGCCATATGTAATGGGTTATGATACCCGGCCTTTATTAACATTAACCGAAAAAGAGTTGTTTTTGAATACCGCAGCAGATGAAGGTTTTTATTTATTTCTTGAGCACGATGCGCACAATCAAATTATAACCGTAAAACATACGGAAAAAGGCGTTCGGCTGGATGAAACCTTTACCTTTAACGAACTTTTTGAGTAATCTAGGTCCTTATAAGGCCTATTTCTTTTGATAACGATCACTTAAAATTAACAAACAACAATAAAATTAATATATGAAATGAGCATAACGGAAATTCGATGCAAACACCGATGAAGATATGCGAATTACATATGACCAATTAAAAACAATAAATAGCTACATATGAAAATACCGGTTTTTAAACCCCTGCTTATTACAAGTCTGGTCTTATCCTTAATGGGATGCAGCAGTACTTCCCCCTCAATTCTTTCAACTCCTATTGAGAATATAGATGAACTTCCTTTAAAGAATGTCCCTTTAACCGATTCTCAGTTAAAATATTGGGGGGAAGCAGATCTTTCCACCGATACCATCCCAGGAATGAGTATTAATAAGGCGTATGATGAAATTATTAAAAACAAAACCGGAGTTTCGGTGATTGTTGCGGTAATAGACAGCGGAGTGGATATTACCCATGAAGATCTAAAAAGCGTTGTTTGGGTAAATAAAGGTGAAATTCCAAACAATGGAATAGATGATGACAATAACGGGTACATAGATGATGTTCACGGCTGGAACTTTTTGGGAGATGCTGTAAAGGAAAATATGGAATATACCCGTATTTACAAACGATTAAAACCCAAATATGATAACAAACCTGCCAGTTCTATAAGCACTGCAAACCGGGAAGAATTTGCCCTTTTTCAACTTGCTAAGGCCGAGTATTACAAAGAGTATAATGAAACCGTTCAATCCCGGGATCAATACCAACAAATAAAACAACAATTGGTTCCTGCACATGCTGCGGTATCTTCAAGACTGGGAAAAGAGGATTATACCAAACAGGAATTATCTGCAATGCCTGCTGATACTGACCAGATGAAAAATTATAAGGGCATGTTGATGCAAATCCAGAACAATGTGAATGAAAATATTCCGGAAGCCTTAAAATTGTTGGACGAAGGACTTACTTATTTTTCAGACCGGTTGGAATCTCATTTCAACCTTCAGCTTGACGGAAGGGCAGTAGTAGGGGATAATCCCTATGATATTACCGATACCAAATACGGGAACAACCAGGTTTCAGGTCCTTCAAAAGATAAGGAAGACATCAAACATGGTACACACGTAGCAGGAACTATTGCTACAAAACGAAACAATAACATTGGAATAAATGGGGTTGCGAATAATGTAAAAATAATGGTTTTACGAGCCGTTCCGGATGGAGATGAATATGATAAAGATATTGCCCTTGCCATACGATATGCCGTAGATAATGGTGCCAAAATAATAAATACCAGTTTCGGAAAATATTTTTCCCCGAACCCGGAATGGGTAACCGATGCTATTATCTATGCGGGTGAAAACGATGTTTTAATCGTGAATGCATCCGGAAATGAAGGTTTGGATCTTGAAACCAAAAGGGTATATCCAAATGACCAACATCCTGGTGCCCCAAAGGAAATATCAGATAACCTTTTGAGTATTGGAGCTCTTAATTATGAATACGGATCTCGCCTTGTAGCAGAATTTTCAAATTACGGTAAAACCAATGTGGATGTATTTGCTCCCGGAGTAAAAATTTGGTCCACCACTCCCAATGACACCTATGAGTATTTACAGGGAACTTCTATGGCTGCTCCAGCTGTTTCAGGTATAGCTGCAGTTATCAGGTCATTTTATCCAAAATTAACAGCCAGTCAGGTTAAACAGGTAATTATGAATAGCGGTATTTCAACCAATGCCACCGTCCTCGTGGGAGAAGAAAAAAGTCAGAAAAAATTTAAAGATCTTTCCGTTTCAGGAAATATGGTTAATTTATACAACGCATTAATTTTAGCAGACAAAGTTTCAAAACAGTAAATTATGAAATGAGCATAACGGAATCACGATACAAACACCGATGAAGATATGCGAATTACATATGACCAATAAAAAACAATAATTATCTACATATGAAATGAGCATAACGGAAATACGATACAAACACCGATAAAGATATGCGAATTACATATGACCATTAAAAAACAATAAATAGCTACCTATGAAAAGAATTTTAATTACCCTCACCCTTTTATCCGGATTCTGGGCCTCTGCCCAAAACAATACTTCTTATTGGCAACAACAGGTTGATTACACGATGGAAGTAGATATGAATGTTGAAAACTACCAATATACAGGAACCCAGGAACTGGTTTATACAAATAACTCCCCGGATACCTTAAACCGCGTATTTTATCACTTGTTTTTCAATGCCTTCCAGCCTGGAAGCGAAATGGATGTAAGGTCCAGAACGATTCCAGATCCTGATAGTAGGGTGGGAGATCGTATCTCAAAATTATCTGAAAATGAACAAGGATTTTTAAAGATAAATACCCTTACTCAAAATGGTGCAACCTTAACTTATAAAGAAGTTGGAACTGTACTTGAGGTAGCACTGGAAACACCAATACTTCCTGGAGAAAAAACAACCTTTAACATGGAATTTACAGGCCAGGTGCCTGTGCAAATTCGTCGTTCGGGAAGAAATAGTTCAGAAGGAGTTGCACTCTCAATGACCCAGTGGTATCCTAAATTAGCTGAATATGATTTTGAAGGATGGCATGCCGATCCTTATATAGGAAGAGAATTCCACGGTGTATGGGGAGATTTTGACGTAAAAATAAACATCGACAAAAGCTATATTATGGGTGCTACCGGAACTTTACAAAATCCGCAGCAAATAGGGTATGGTTATGAAGAAACGGGTACCAAAGTAAATCGTCCTGCTGGCAAAAAACTCACCTGGCACTTTATAGCACCCATGGTACATGACTTTGCCTGGGCCGCAGATCCTGAATATATTCACGATAAAAGAACCGCTGCAGATGGAACAGTATTGCATTTTCTTTATAAAAATAATCCTGATATCATAGAAAACTGGAAAAATCTTCAGCCTAAAACAGAAGCTTTATTGCTGTACTTCAATGAACACATTGGGGAATATCCCTGGGATCAATATTCTGTTATCCAGGGTGGTGACGGTGGAATGGAATATGCCATGATAACCCTTATTACCGGAGAACGTCCTTTTGGGAGTTTGGTAGGAGTTACCGCACACGAACTGGCGCACGCCTGGTTTCAGCATTTATTTGCTACCAACGAAAGCAAACACGAATGGATGGATGAAGGATTTACTTCTTATATCTCCAGTCTTGCTATGAATGAGGTTATGGAAGAAAACAAAGAAAATCCTTTGGAGGGAACCTATCGCGGTTATACCAGGTTGGCTACCTCTGGAATTGAACATCCACAATCTACTCATGCAGACAGGTTTGCAGTAAATGCTGCTTATGGAGCAAGTGCCTATTCAAAAGGTGCTATATTCCTTTCTCAACTGGGATATCTTATTGGAAAAGAAAACCTTCAGAAAACAATTCATCGGTATTACGACGAATGGAAATTTAAACATCCTACGCCAAATGATTTTAAAAGAATTGCTGAAAAAGTTTCCGGAGCTCAGTTGGACTGGTATCTAACCGATTGGACCCTAACGACCAATACCATAGACTACGCAATTAAAGAAGTTACTGAGGGTGAAAATGAAACAACTACCGTTACTCTTGAAAGAATTGGCCTGATGCCAATGCCTATAGATCTAAAAGTGATCTACAAGGACGGAACAGAGGAGTTGGTATACATTCCGCTAAGGATGATGCGTTGGCAAAAACCAGCACAGGACGCTACTAAAAGAATTGTAGCAGACGATTGGGCCTGGGCATATCCTACCTATACCTTGAAATTGAATAAACCTAAATCTCAAATAAGCAAAATCATTATTGATGATTCCCAAATGATGGCCGATATCAATCGTGAAAACAATGTTTTTGAGCAGAAATAAAACTTAATTCATAGAAATAAGAACGCCATTCTGATTAGCTTGAAACAAAAGAAATTAAACCCTCAATGAGGGATTAAAAAGAAAGATCCGTTTTGGGAATTCCCAAAGCGGATTTTTTTAATTTAGCCCTCTAATAATTCAACGATGAATGAAAAGTTTCCTTCTTCAGAAAAACTGAAAAGCAAAATCCTTATAGACCGCTTGTTTTCGGAAGGAAAATCCATAAAAAATTTTCCCTTAAAGCTCATTTATTTACCCCTGAAAGAAACTGGCCTAAAAACCTGTAAAACAGGGGTTTCTGTTCCTAAACGCAATTTTAAAAGAGCGGTGGACCGCAATTATTTTAAACGATTAATGCGTGAGGCTTTCAGAAAAAATAAATACCTTGTAGAAAGCAATCCGGAACAAAAATATGCGATGATGTTTGTTTATACCACCGCTAAAAAATTTGATTATCATCAAATAAATACCTGTTTGATCCAGATTTTGGAAAAATTAAAAGAAAAGGAGGCGTCTCATGAAAAAATCAATAATTAAAACAATTGGAATTGCGGTTCTTGGAATTGCGGTTCTTCTTGGAACAACCGGTTTTAAATCGGATTTTTTTGCAATCGCAAAACAGTTGGAGATCTTTACCACCCTGTTCAAGGAGCTTAACATGAATTATGTAGATAAAACCAACCCTGCAGATTTAATGAATACCGCCATAAAAGCGATGCTTGAAGATCTGGATCCCTATACAAATTACTGGAATGAACAGGATGTAGAAGCAGCAAGAATGAATACTGCAGGTGAATATCAGGGTATAGGAGCTTCGGTAAGGATACGCGCAGACAGGTTTACCATTATGGAAACCTACAAGGATTTTCCTGCAGATAAAGCCGGTTTAAAGCCCGGTGATGAAATAATACAAATCGATGGTATCGCCGTGAAGGATTTTAAAGAAGATGCTGGAAAACTTCTTAACGGCGCTCCAAATTCTGAAATAACAATATCTTATATCAGGCAGGGGAAAACCCAATCTACAACCTTAAGAAGAGGAACTGTGGCCCTTAAAGCGGTTCCCCATTATCAATTGCTGGAAGACAAAACAGGATATATTGTTTTAAGCCGCTTCAATGAAAATGCTTCAAGTGAAACCATCAAGGCTTTAAAAGATCTTGAAAGCAAAGGAGCTGATAAAATCATTCTTGATTTAAGGGGAAATCCGGGAGGATTGTTGAGTGAGGCCATTTTGGTGAGCAATATTTTTCTGGATAAAGGCCAATTGATCACTTCTACAAAATCTGTGATAGAGAAATACAATAAAGAATATTTTACTCCAAATGAGCCTATAAACACCAAAATTCCGTTAACTGTTCTGGTAAATGGACGAAGTGCTTCTGCAAGTGAAATTGTTGCCGGGGCAATCCAGGATCTGGATCGCGGGGTGGTTGTAGGTGCAAGAAGTTTTGGAAAAGGACTGGTGCAGCGACCAAAGGAACTTGCATACGGAACACAGTTAAAATTAACTATTTCCCGCTATTATACA
>JAWOHC010000040.1:0-5731 GCA_046496275.1 Gillisia sp. | reverse complement strand
GATTTCAAAATCTCAGGATTAAAAAAATCTGCCGACTCCTTAAGGGTTACCATAAAAAACAAAAGAGCCAATGGCATGCCCGTCTCGCTTTATGGCCTTAAAGACGGCGAAATAGTTTATAAAACCTGGGTAGAAAACATAGGAGAATTCAAAGAAGTAACAATCCCAAGAGATAATATAGACCGACTGGCTCTTAATTATGAAGGGGAAATTCCCGAAATAAATCAACGGGATAATTATAAAGCAGTTACAAAATTCCTGAATAAGCCCTTTCAAATCCGACTTTTACAGGATGTGGAAGATCCAAGATATAACCAGTTATTCTTCATGCCCGAAGTTTCATACAACCTGTATGATGGTATTGCCATTGGACCTAAATTATATAATAAGACAATCCTTAACCGAAATTTGGATTTTAAGATCTCCCCAAAATATGGTCTTAATAGTCAAACCATTGTGGGATCTGCATCGGTGTCCAATACCCATTATTATGATAATCAGGATCTATTTGCATTGCGCTATGGAATTGGCGGTACGCGTTTTTCCTATGGATATGATTTGTTCTATGAAAAGTACACTCCTTATTTGGGATTCTATTTCAGGAATTCATATCTACGGGATAATGAGCGACAAAGTCTTTTCCTTCGGAACGTAAACGTTAAACAGGATCTTGACCCATTAAATCCTGTTGAACAACCCGAGTACAATGTTTTTAATGTGCGCTATAATTACAGCGATACGAACCTGGTAGATTATATCTCTGCCGGGGTGGATTATCAAATCGCGAAAAATTTCAGCAAGGTTGCACTGGACCTGGAATACCGGAAGCTATTTAAGAGCAACAGGCAAATAAACCTCCGGTTGTTTGCCGGTACCTTTATTTATAATGATGAAAGGGATAATGATTATTTTAGTTTTGCCCTGGACCGTCCAACCGATTATCTTTTTGATTATAATTACTACGGAAGAAGTCAAACCAGTGGTTTGTTCAGTCAACAAATCATCCCGGCCGAAGGTGGATTTAAATCGCAGTTACAACCCGAATTTGCCAATCAATGGATAACTACCTTAAATGCTAATACCAACATCTGGAAATGGATCTTTGCCTATGGTGATGTAGGATTGGTTAAAAACAAAGGTCAAAATGCTCAATTTCTCTATGATTCTGGAATCAGGTTAAGTATGGTTCAGGATTATTTCGAAATTTACTTTCCTGTGTACTCTAATTTAGGATGGGAAATTGCCCAGGATAATTACGATCAAAAAATTAGGTTTATTGTCACTTTAGACATTAATACGCTCTTAAGACTTTTTACAAGGCAATGGTATTAATAAATTTTTAGTTGTATCTTATAAGCCTTGGTGATCCTCAATTTTTAACAAGCGGCATTATAGAATTCTTAATAAATTCTAATAAAAACTCATTTAATTATATAATCAATAATTAAATGAGTTAAAAAAGGGAGATTATAAAAATTAATTGCCTTTTATTGAATTGTATTTATCCATAGATTTAGTTACATTTGTTACCACTCTAAAATAATTTCATGCAAAGCGAAACACAATCCAAAGAATCCATTTCTTTCGAAGATTTTAAAACTGAGGTTTTAAAAGACTATAAACTTGCAGTCACCAGTCGTGAATGCAGTCTATTGGGAAGACGTGAAGTACTTACCGGAAAAGCCAAATTCGGAATTTTTGGAGATGGAAAAGAAATCCCACAACTGGCGATGGCCAAAGTCTTTAAAAATGGAGATTTCAGATCCGGATATTACAGAGATCAAACCTTTATGATGGCCATTGGAGCCTTGAATATTCAGCAGTTTTTTTCCGGGCTTTATGCCGATACTTCTATAGAAAACGAGCCAATGTCTGCAGGAAGACAAATGGGCGGACACTTTGCAACACATAGCCTGAATGAGGATGGAAGCTGGAAGAATTTAATGCAACAAAAAAATTCCAGTGCCGACATCTCTCCTACTGCTGGCCAGATGCCAAGATTATTAGGTTTGGCGCAGGCTTCCAAAATATACAGAAATGTAGCAGGAATAGCTTCTGAAAAATTTTCAGAAAATGGAAATGAGATCGCCTGGGGAACCATAGGAAATGCCAGTACCAGTGAAGGCCATTTTTGGGAAACTATCAATGCTGCCGGAGTTTTACAGGTACCATTGGTAATGAATGTATGGGATGATGAATATGGGATTTCTGTACATGCCAAATATCAAACTACAAAAGAAAATATCTCTGAGATCTTAAAAGGATTTCAACGGGATGAGAATAATAAAGGATATGAGATAATCATTGTAAATGGCTGGGATTATGTAGCCCTTGTGGAAGCTTATGAAAAAGCATCCAGAATTGCCAGAAAATCCCATTCTCCTGTATTGATACATGTTAAGGAACTTACACAACCCCAGGGACATTCCACTTCCGGTTCTCACGAACGCTATAAGGATGGGGATCGATTGGCCTGGGAACGGGAATACGATTGCAATGTAAAATTCCGGGGATGGGTGATCGAAAATAATTTCGCTACCGCCGAAGAATTGGATGAAATAGATACCGATATCAAAAAGCAGGTACGGGATGGCAAAAAAGAGGCCTGGGCTGCTTATACAGATCCCATGAAAATAAAGATGAAGGAACTTTTACCTTTGTTGGATCAGGCCGCAGAATCCTGCGATAACAAGGAAGCTATTCTTTCATTCAAAAAAGAAATTTCAGAAAACAAAGAGCCATTAAAAAAGGATCTTTTGGTGGCAGCCAGAAAAAGTCTTCGCTATTTAAGAGGAACCAAAAGTGATGCCCGAACCCAGCTTATCAATTGGATAGACCTTTACACCAAGGATTCACAACCTGAATACAGCAGTAATCTTTACAGCGAATCTCCAGAAAACGCACTTTATATAGATGAGGTAAAACCTGAATATTCCGAAGATTCCAAAGAAGTAGATGCCAGGATCATCCTTCGGGACAACTTCGATAAAATATTTGAAACCAGGCCGGAAACCTTGATCTTTGGTGAAGATGCAGGTGAAATTGGAGATGTAAACCAGGGACTGGAAGGACTTCAGGAAAAATACGGAAAATTACGGGTAGCCGATGTTGGTATCCGGGAAGCTACAATACTTGGACAGGGAATTGGAATGGCCATGCGTGGCTTAAGACCTATTGCAGAAGTTCAATACCTGGATTATATACTTTATGCCTTGCAAATAATGAGTGATGATCTTGCAACCCTGCAATACCGCACAAAAGGGAGGCAAAAAGCACCGCTTATTGTTCGTACCCGGGGACACAGACTGGAAGGGATCTGGCATAGTGGCTCACCAATGGGTGCGCTCGTACATTTATTGAGAGGAATGCACATCCTGGTACCAAGAAATATGACCAAAGCCGCGGGATTCTATAATACACTACTGCAAGGTGACGAGCCTGCATTGATTGTGGAATGTCTTAACGGATACAGGTTAAAAGAAAAACTCCCAACCAATATGGGAGAATTCAGAACTCCTATTGGAGTTGTGGAAACCATAAAAGAAGGAAAAGATATCACGCTGGTTTCCTATGGGTCTACATTAAGACTCGTGGAAGAAGCAGCGAAGGAACTGCAGGAAGCAGGTATTAATGCCGAGATTATAGATGTACAGTCGCTACTGCCATTTGATCTTAATAAAGATCTTGTTAAGAGTGTGGCAAAAACAAATCGATTGCTGGTAATAGACGAAGATGTTCCGGGAGGAGCTTCCGCTTATATTTTGCAACAAATTGTAGAGGAACAAAACGCATATCTTCATTTAGACAGCAAACCTCAAACACTTACAGCAAAAGCACACAGACCGGCCTATGGAACAGACGGAGATTATTTCTCCAAACCTTCTGCTGAAGATATCTATGAAAAGGTTTATGCAATTATGAATGAAGCAAACCCGGAAAAATACCCTGCATTGAAGTAATAATCTTTTGGATAATATTAATCAGAATAAAGAATATAGAAAAGAGATAAAAGACTATCTATTCTCTTTTTTCAATCATATTGGTTCTTAACCCTTGATTTTATAATATTAAGTGACGCATAATTATCACATAAGTTTATGTGTCCACTTAATAAATCAGAATAAAAAAGCCACGAATGCCCTAAAATCAGGGAATTCGTGGCTTAACTTTTAAAGCCCTCATTGAGGGTTAAATACGGGGCATTTTAAAAAAATATAGTCTTTAATTTGACGAAAGGTATTTTTGGGCTTAGTATGACACCCAGCCCATTAAGATTACGCCCCTGCAGGGCTTGGATGTTGTGACTTAGTTTCTTCATCCCGCTTCACGGGATGTTGGCAGATTACGCCCTTTCAGGGCTTAGTTGTTGCAACTTAGATTTGTCTTCCCACTAAAGATGAAGTTAGCATTTTATGCTATTTCAGGATTTACCCGAATAGCTGCTAAGCCCCAAAGGGGCGAGATATAATAACGATGGGTAGAGCCCATCGTATAAAAAGCAAACCTATATAAAAAGCCCTGCAGGGACGATATATAAAATACCACGAGATGTTGGCAGATTACGCCCTTGCGAGCCTTAAAATTTAAATTCCTCCACAACTTATGAGAATGAACCGGTTAATTCCACGCGATTTTTAAAATTTTTCTTCTTCCAATATTATCGGGACATACCTAGTATGCTTGCATCCAGGTCTTGATTTTATTACATCCATCCTTTGTTGGCAGATTCAATTTTAAAAAGAACATAATTTAAATACGGTACTATTTCTTCATCAACCGCTCTAAAGGAAACATCCCCACCGGCAGTATGAAATACAATATTGAAAACATTTCTTTTCTTATACCAAATGGGCTGAATAACGCTTAAAGACTGTAATTTATAAGTTTCAACAGTTTCCTCCTTCTTATTCCATACGCCGGATTTCAGGCGCAGAAAATCATCCGAGATCTGTAATTTTTTAGATGCGAAAAGTTTAAGCTGCCAGATAATTCCAATAATAAGATAGATCCCAGCCAACACTGCCCAGGTATCAAAAGCAATATAGTCTGTAAAAAGTGGAAAAAGCAAACTGAGCGCTATTGGTAGAAAAACAGACTGGAACATCTGCCGGAATAATAAGATCCTGTTTGGACGAAAAGTTTTCTCCAGGCTACCCTTTGCATTAGCTTCAGCATATAAGAAAGATTTTATTTTTTCAACCGTGGTTTCACCAAGTCCGGGAATTTTAATTTTCGATTTCTCAAGGGTATTTTCACTGCTTGCAAGAGAAAAACGCGCTTCATATAGATTCAGCCACTTTTGAACAGGATTGGTCGAGACCTGCAACAGTTGAATTCTTCTGGGTTGCAATGAAATCTTTGTATTGGTTTTCAAGCCCATTTCAAGCTCAAGACTGTTTTTACTTTGCTGAAGTTTAAGTCCGTAATATTTTAGAAAAACCTCAATAACCGTAATAATCATACTTAGCAGCAACATCATAAAGGCAACAATAACAAAAACTCCCACAGATTCCAAAAGTCCCGGAATTTGTTCCAACTGTTCATCAAGACCTTCAGAATAATCTTCCACAAAAGGTTTCAATTCATTGAAAATAGTAGAGAAAAATACAAAGATCAAGGCCAGGCCACGCAGGTAATTGGTACTTAACCCAATTTTTAAAAGATCGGGTAAATGCAATTTATGCGTCCATAAAACCTCTTTTTTTTCAAGGCTTTGCAATTCTTCAGTTTC
>JAWOHC010000377.1:0-2723 GCA_046496275.1 Gillisia sp. | reverse complement strand
CTGTTTTATTAGACGCCACCGTACTGCCACCAACAAAAATATGGGTGGTTTCTTCAGGTAGTCCCGACAAAAAGGATTCTGCTTCAGATTCGAGGAATTTATCAGGATCTATAAGTACCGCCAATTGTTTTTTTCCCTTTTCAGCAGAAGGATCCAAAGCTTTAAAGATGGAAGAAGTTAGGATCATTGGCCTATAGCTTCAGCAAGTTGTCTTGCGTATACACAGGTAAATCCTTCAAATTCCAGAAAATCCAATTTAAAGCGGGATTTCTCACCCTTGAATACTACTGTTCCAGTGGTTTCTGAGGCCTCAAAATCAAAATCGGTGATATTGATGTGTTGCAGGAAACCAAGCCCGGGTTCGGCCATAAGTTTATAAATGGACTCCTTTCCTCCCCAAACGATGGTGAGCTTCCGAATTAAAGCCTCCTCATTAGCAACCGTATGATATTCCTCTAAAGGAGTGAATTTGTTAGCGATCTTGAGTATTTTATCGCGTTGCATTTCAATATCTATCCCCACTTCTTCATCACTTACAATTATTCCGGTAAAATTAAAAGAATGGGTTATGGAAATGTGTTTTCCATCTATTAAATGTGGTTTTCCCAAATCGTCATAATACAGGTCATGATCTACATAGCCAGCTTCGGCTAAAAGATGGCGAATACTCATAAAGCCACGTTGATGGATTTCAGATTTCATCCCATCAACCCGAACCTGGCAATTCGTGGTAAGTTCTATTCCTTCATTCAGCCATTCCAGAGGCTCCTCGACCTTCCAAATGAAGACTTTAGTATGCTCATCAACTGTTATTCTTTTGTAAAGGGGCATAAATTTCTATTAGATAATGATTACTTTTGCAATTGAAAATTGCTATAAATCAAATATAATAATATGTCTACTAAAACAGTGCCTTACACGGCCTATAAAGTGAAAGATATTTCCCTTGCAGATTGGGGAAGAAAGGAAATTGAACTTGCAGAAGCTGAAATGCCAGGCCTAATGTCCTTGCGCGAAGAATTTGGTAGCGAGCAACCACTTAAAGGTGCCCGTATTGCAGGTTGTTTGCACATGACTATTCAAACGGCAGTTTTAATTGAAACATTAATTGCTTTAGGCGCAGAGGTTACCTGGAGTTCCTGTAATATATTTTCTACTCAGGATCAGGCTGCGGCTGCCATTGCGGCTGCCGGAATTCCGGTTTATGCGTGGAAAGGAATGAATGAAGAAGAATTCAACTGGTGTATAGAGCAAACCTTGTTCTTTGGAGAAGACCGTAAACCACTGAATATGATTCTTGATGATGGTGGAGATCTTACCAATATGGTTTTAGATAAATATCCTGGAATGGCTGAAGGCATAAAAGGCCTTTCTGAAGAAACCACTACAGGAGTACACCGTTTATACGAGCGTGTAAAAAATGGAACACTTCCAATGCCTGCAATAAATGTGAATGATTCTGTTACCAAATCAAAATTTGACAATAAATACGGATGTCGCGAAAGTGCTGTAGATGCCATTCGTCGTGCTACAGATGTTATGTTGGCGGGAAGACGCGTTGTTGTATGCGGATATGGAGATGTAGGTAAAGGTACTGCTGCTTCTTTTAGAGGCGCGGGATCTATTGTAACAGTTACTGAAATCGATCCTATTTGTGCACTACAAGCTGCAATGGATGGTTTTGAAGTTAAAAAACTGGAAAATGTCCTTGAAAAAGCAGATATCGTAATTACCACTACAGGAAATAAAGACATCGTTCGTCCGGAACATTTTGAGGCGATGAAGGACAAGACAATTGTAGCCAACATTGGTCATTTTGATAATGAGATCGCAGTTTCCTGGTTGAATAAAACATACGGAAACACTAAAGTTGAGATCAAGCCTCAGGTTGATAAATATACCATCAACGGAAAAGACATTATTCTTTTAGCCGAAGGAAGACTGGTAAACCTTGGTTGCGCTACCGGCCACCCAAGTTTTGTGATGAGCAACTCATTTACCAATCAAACTCTGGCTCAAATAGAACTTTGGAAAAATTCAGCAAACTATGAAAACGACGTTTATATGCTTCCAAAGCATTTAGATGAAAAAGTAGCCAAGCTTCACCTTGAAAAAATAGGAGTAGAATTAACTGAATTATCCCAGGAACAAGCAGATTATATAGGTGTAACTGTTGAAGGTCCTTTCAAACCGGAATACTACAGGTACTAGATACGAGCTATTAGATTTGAGATATCAGTATTGAGTATTGAGTAAATAAGAAAATCCTCTTTGATTAAATTCAAAGGGGATTTTTTTTACGCTTTAATTCATTATTGTCCGGTAAACATTTTTACGAAGACTCAAACCACACGTTCATTGGTCATTCCGATGAGATTTTTAATAACCAAACCTTATTATTCTGAATTTTTTAATTATACCGATAATTAAAGTGTTCTGAAAAAATAATAATCATAGCTAAATGTTTATCAGTTAACTAAAATCAAGTCTTTTTTCTTGGTTTTAGCAGTTACGTCGAAGACGGAACGATCTTGGCTCTTAACCGCACATTACTGATTTTGGTTAGGGGTTCATAAACCACATAACCAGGAATGCGACAATAATTAACACCAGGGCCGCCAAAAAAATGAAGATCCATTTTCTGGCAGGTTGGCTCCTTCGTTCTTTCTTGGAATCATCTTTCCATTCCCGTAAAAACCCGATCTCTTTCAAAAGGGTTTTTG
>JAWOHC010000370.1:0-5493 GCA_046496275.1 Gillisia sp. | reverse complement strand
TTCTCCCTGCAATTCAGACGGAGTTGCTTTAGTTTTATCCAATTCGCCATAAATATTGAGCTTTGGCGCTGGTGGAAAATCTAAGATCGCCATGAATTCAGCCATAAAATGGACTTGAGAACCACGATCAAGAATATTAACTCCCTTTTTTGCTGCCATCACATGATCACCATCAAAGTAAGCTGCCCGTTGTTCGAATTCGGTGAAATCTTCAACTGATTTAAGTCCTCGCTGCGAACCGAAGAGCCGCTGAATATTTACTCCCCGCAAAGACGGAGTTTCTATCCGGTGTCTGAACTCCTGCGGCCTTATGTCCCCTACCAGGTGGTTTGCCCCGTTGGTGTGTCCATTGGCATGACAATCAAAACAGGTAACACCAAGGCTGGGCCAGTCAGTCCGCCGGTCTTCGGTAGCATTAAACTGTTGTTGTGGAAACTGGGTGACCAGCAATCGCAATCCTTCAAGTTGTTTTGGATTTAAAATTCCATTAAAAATTTCGTAGTAATTATCGATGGTTATTAACCGGCCATGCGATACATCACCCAAATCGGGACGAGTGGTCAGGTAAATGGGAGGTGCCCGATCAGGCAGAATATACTCCGGAAGATCAAAATCCAGATCGAAACGAATAAGTCTTGGAAGCGAATCAGTAATCATTGGAGGGAAAAGCATACCACCCTCGGCATGGTCAGCAAAGGGCAAAGGTTTGTATGGAAAAAGGTCCTTAGATTTAATTTGCTCCGGACTCAACTTATCCAGTTCTGCCCAATTAATGCCATGAAGTTTAGCGGTAGGACCCAAGGGTATGGGTTTTCCTCCCGACATGAAAACATCCGGAGAAGTTTTTACTGAAAGATCATACCGGGCATTCAGCAGATCATTATGTTCTTTTGCACGATCAGCTTTCACTTTCATCCTGTCAGCTTTAATCTGATCAAAGCCTACATCCTGGTTGACAGGTCCGTAAGAAGAAACAACTTTTGCGTTCTGAGCAAAAGCCTCAACGTTGATGATTAAAACCAACGAAATGCAAAAATAAATTAACTTTCCTTTGAACTGTTTCATTTTTTAGTCCTCCATTTTAAGTTTCCGGGATGTATTCATTCTCAACCTGATGATTGCTTATAATAACCTCTTGTAGTCTGATTAGTATTATACATTTTATAAGAAAATTTATATTATTCCTACATTTTGGAGTGTTACCTCCTAACTCTCCATATTGTATTTGATATATCATCAGCCACTAATAGTGATCCATCAGGCATAGCTATTATACCAACTGGTCTTCCATGCACTATATTTTTTTCTAGGTTGGTTATAAATCCGGTCAAAAAGTCTTCTGGTGGTCCTGAGGGTTTGCCATTTTTGAATGGAATGAAAATTACTTTATATCCCGCTAAAACTGATCGATTCCATGAACCATGCTGAGTCAGAAAAGCACCTCCCATATATTTTTCAGGAAATGAATTGCCTGTGTAAAACGCCAAACCAAGTGTCGCTGTATGGTTTCCAACATTAACATCGGGAACTATGGCTTTCTTTACAAGTACAGTATTTAATTCTTTCACCCGTGGATCAATAATTTGACCATTATAGGAATATGGCCACCCATAGAACCCTCCCGGGGTGACACTTGTAAAATAATCCGGTACAAGTTCATCCCCCAGTTTATCACGTTCGTTCACAACTGTCCAAAGTGTTGTAGTACCCGGCGCCCAACCCATTCCCACGGGGTTCCTCAATCCTGATGCATAAATCCTTAAGTCTGATCCATCCGGATTTATTTCAAGAATGGCTGCACGCAACAATTCATTAGCAATTCCGTTTTCCGCAACATTACTACCTGAACCAACTGATATATAAATTTTTGAACTATCTGAATTGGTAATTATATTTCTTGCCCAATGAAGATTATGTTTTCCGGCTGGAAGATCAACAATTTTTTCTGGTGGGCTGGTAATTTTAGTTTGGCCGGTTTTATATGGATAACGTATGAGGGCATTAGTGTTTCCAATATATAACCATTTGTCGATCATTAACATTCCAAATGGCTGATTTAATCCTGTAAGTAATATTTCCCTTTGATCCGGGATTCCGTCTTTATTTGTATCACGCAACAAAGTGATCCGGTCAGCACTATGACTTAAATTATTAGATTTAGATGCGCCCAGTATAAACCCGCCTACCTTTTTAAGAAAAGTATAGTTTGAATTACTTTCTGCCACCAGTACATCGCCATTAGCTGTTATATACAACCAGCGAGGATTTTCAAATCCGTCTGCATATTTTTCAACGACAAATCCCTGTGGAGCTATAGGCGTCTTATCTTTCCAGCCAATTACATGGCTAAAATTTATTACTGATTTGGTTGCATAAGGAGCAGGCAAACTATCTCTTTGAATTTCATTTTTTGTTTGCGTGCAACCCGAAATTGAAATCAGGAGCAATACTGAAAATAGTAATGTGGTTTTCATTTATTTTAAATTTCAATTTCAGTTTTGGTATAATCCAAAATTCTGACAATTAAAAAACAGATGCGTTATAATATTTCTACAAAAAGTTACAATATTCCCATATTTTGGTAATAGCCAGAAGTACTTTCCCGCAACAGGAGCGGATGGTGTTGCCTTTTTAAAAGAAACTGGAAGTTGATAAGGAAATCGTGAATGAAGAAATAGAGGGCTTTTTTATTCAGAAACATGATGCATCACTATGACTTGCCTCTTGCGTACATTTCCAAAACAATTGTCTCTTTTATAAAGTGAATTTCTGAAATGAAAACAAACTTCAAAAATGTATTCAGTTCCGAAAATTTATTCAAGTCTATTTTTAATTCTTTTTTCTTTGAATCCCATTCTATGGGCGTTTTATCCAGTTTTTTATCCAGAAAAAGGTGAGCTATCTTACTTACTATAGTTGCAAGCCCATCTAATTCATAATAGAAAAGGACCACATTTTCTTTCACCTCCTTTATTATCAAAACTACCGAATCAATATACTTAACCTGAATTTTGTTCTCTTCAATATTCTTTAAGTCAATGTCTATGTGAAATTGATCACGTACAAACTGTTGAACTTCTGATAAAGGTATTTCTAACTGCATAAGGCATGGATTTTAAGATGTAGCAATTCCATTTTGCTTTAAATTTAAATTTCCATTTCATTTTTGGTACTATCCAAAATTCTTTCAAATAAAAAACACATGCGTTATAGAATTTCTACAAAAAGTTACAATATTCCCATATTTTGGTATAGCCAGAAGTACATTCGCACTAACTCAAAAATCATATTAAAAACCGACCACGACCATATAAATGCATTGCGTGATGCATGGGTAGAGATGAATGTATGAATCATGAAACATCTGTATTGAATTGTGTAATGCATTTGCTTTAATGTTCGTCACCTTTGTAAAATAATTATCAGTTCAGAAAAATAGTATAACAATTAAAATTAAATAACAATAAAAAAAAGAAAATGAAAAAATTAATGTTAGTATTTGCAGCAATTGCAATCACCGCTGGTGCTTACGCACAAGCTGATTCAGCAAACAGAAAAATGAGTCCGAAGGACGTAAACAAAAACCAAAATCAAACCGAACAAAACAACAGCTATCAAAACAGGGATGCCTATCAAAATGATCAAAACAATCCGAATCCCGATGGAGTAATGATGGAAAACGGAAAAATGATGCAGGTGAAAAATGGAGAAAAGACAATCCTTCAAGACAATGACCTGGCCATGAACAACGGTACAAAAATAATGAGCGATGGAAACTACATTAAAAAAGACGGTACAAAAACGATGATGAAAGAAGGACAACGTATGGATATGTCGGGGAACATGATTTCCACGAAAACAAATAATGATAAAAACTTGTATCTCGTTCCTGACAGCACCAGGAAAGAAAACAAATAAATAACGAAGAAATTCATCATTAGAATTTCGATTGTAATGAAGACGGAATGACGATAAAAGTCATTCCGTTTTTTAATCAAAATGATAATAATAATTCAATAAATAAAAACGAAATGAAAAATATAAGCTATATAAAATATGCAATGCTTCAGGTAACTTTTGTTACTACTATGTTACTTGTTGCCTCATGCGGCTATAACCAAAAACCGCAGGACACCAAAAATATTGCGGAAGAACAGAACGAAGCAAAATTTGACAACAACCAGCAGGAAAAAGACGCACAGTTCCTTGTCAACGCTGCCGAAATTAACCTGGAAGAAATCCAGTTAGGAAAACTGGCTCAGGAAAAAGGAGTAACAACACAAGTTAAGGAATTGGGAAAAAGGATGGAAGATGCGCACACTAAATCACTAAATGATTTAACTGTACTTGCTAAAAGTAAAATGATAACCATTCCTACCTCCTCAACCGACAATGCACAGGAAGCTTACAACACATTGAATGAAAAATCGGGAAATGATTTTGACAAATCATATGCCGATATGATGGTAAGCGAACACAAAGATGCAATTGAAGCTTTTGAAGAGGCATCCACAGAAAGCAACGATACCGATATTAAAAATTGGGCGACCGTTTCACTGCCGGACTTGCGTACACATCTTGACCACTCAATGACCTGTCAAGAGGAAAATGATAAAATCTAATTCAAACTAAAAAAATAAAATTATGTTTCATCACGTAAAAGAATTACAGTTTAATGCACGGGTTTCTAAAACCGATGTGCGTTTCGCAAAACTACTCCTCGAACAATTTGGAGGACCCAATGGAGAACTAAAAGCAGCCATGCAATATTTTGTTCAGGCATTCGGCTGTAGAAAACCACATCCTGAAGTATATGATATGCTCATGGATATTGCAACAGAAGAATTTAGTCACCTCGAAATTGTAGGTGCAACAATTCAAATGTTACTCACAGGTGTCAATGGTGAATTGAAAAATGCTGCCGATGAATCTGACTTAACCAAAATGCTGGATGGGAAAGCGGCAAAAGAAAATTACATCCACGACGCAATGATCAATCCACACTTCTTTCTTGTTAGCGGTGGAACACCAACACTAACCGATAGCGTTGGCAACCCCTGGAGTGCAACCTACATTATGGGAATGGGAGATTTAACGGCTGACCTTCGCCTAAATATCGGTGCAGAAACCAGTGCAAAAATGGTTTACGAAAACCTCATGAAATTTACCGATGATGTTTTAGTACTGGAATCCTTACGTTTTTTAATGACCAGAGAGGTAGCACACTTTCAAATGTTCCAGGCAGCATTGGCCAGCATTCAGCCAAACTTTCCTCCCGGCATTTTGCAAAGTGACCCACGTTTCAGCAACAAATATTTCAACATGTCGAATGGAAAAGATTTTAAAGGTCCATGGAATGAAGGCAAAAGTCCGGAGTTGGGCGAAGAATGGCAGTTTATTGCCAATCCGATTGAACATGTAGAACAAACCGATGGCTTATTAAACGAGAAAGCTGAGGGAACTGAGCGGACAGAAAATTCTGTTCAAAAAAAC
>JAWOHC010000207.1:0-6610 GCA_046496275.1 Gillisia sp. | reverse complement strand
ACTCCGGGATCGATGCAATCCATTGGTTTAATAAAGACAACAAGGCAGATATTCTTGTAATTGAGGAAAATTCCGCTCCTTTAAACGGATATCAAACCGCCGATTACATCAAAACAGAATTGGGATTAATGCTGCCGGTATTGATTAGTGTTGGAACCGTTCCAACGCCACAGGAATTACGCGTAATTGCTTATTCCGAAGGGGTTTTAAAAAAACCCTTTATAAAATCTGCCAGCATTCTTCAAATTAATGAAATTCTGGAAAGGTTTCCTGTAAGATCTCCTTCCAAAACCGATTGTTATTCATTAAATTATTTAAGGGATATTTTTGAAGGCCATGAGGAATCTGTCTTTGAATCTTTGGAATTGTTCAGCACTTCGGTCAACACAGAGCTTAAGCAGTTAAATATTGAACTTCAGGACAGGGATTTTAACAGGATCCGGGAGATAGCCCACAGTATAAAACCTTCATTTGAAATGTTGGAAAATGAACCTGGAAGGAGCATTTGCCATCTCCTGAATTCTGTAGCTGAAGAAACCGAAATGCCCGGACTTATTCATGACCTGCAGCTGGAGTTTGCATCAATAACAGAACAACTAACCCGGGATTTTCCCGAACTGAAGATAGGAGGATGAAAAAGATTTTAGTTATTGAAGATAACCCGATGGTGATCAAGTCTTTAGAGTTTAAGCTTACTAAGGATGGTCACGAGGTGTTAATTGCCAAAGATGGACGGGAAGCCATGAGATTTTTGAAGGAAGTCAATTTCGATTTGATCTTAACCGATTTAATGTTGCCTTTTGTCACTGGAAAAGAATTGATAAGTTACATTAAGAAGAATTCGCCCAAAACTCCCATTATCGTATTGTCAACATCTACCCAGGAAAATATTATAATGGATGCGTTTAATATGGGGGTAGACGATTTTATAACAAAGCCTTTTAGTCCAAACGAACTCTCGCTTAGGGTAAAACGCTTTTTAAATAAGGTTTAAGGCTGAATTTAAATAGAAATAAAATGGTCTATTGAACAATTTCATGTACGATCATTTTAATGATACTGCGGAAATTTTATAATCATCATTTATGACACTAAACCTTGTTCTATTATTTGAGGGTTTTTCCAACTTCAGGGATTGGGCATGGATCATGAAAATCAATGTTCTTATAATTTTATTTTTTTTATTTCTCACCTTATGCCTTGTGACTTTCATAATAGGAGTTCGTCTTTTTAAAAATTTCCGAAATTCAAAAAAGAAAAAACAAGAAAATCTGCTTATAGATTTTTTAAATTCTTTTTTGTTTGATGAGGATTTTGAAAAGCAAAAGGAGATTGAAAATTTCAAACAAAATCATTTAAATACAAAACTTGAGATAAAAGTCACCATAAAAGAGATCCTGCAATTTCATAAAAATCTGAAAGGAGAATCTGCCACGGCGCTTGAGGAACTTTTTTTACAATTTCAACTGGATGTTTTTATTCTCAAAGACCTGGAGAAGAATAGTTGGTATAATACGGCAAGAGCAATCTACGCCCTTTCAGAATTAACAATAAAAGTTCCTGTCAATAAGATAGAACCCTATTTAAACGATCCAAGGGATGAGGTGAGGCAGCAATCCCAACTTTATTTTTTAAAAACCGCAAAATCCAATCCTTTACAATTTTTGGATAAAACAAAGCGCCCATTAACCACCTGGCAGCAAATTTATATTGAAAATGCACTCAAGAATTTTTATGAGGGACCAACTCCCGATTTTGCTCAGTGGCTAAATCACGAGTTGATAAGTGTAGTGGAATTTACAATACGATTGATCTCGCGGTATAATCAATTTGAAAATATACCCAAACTGCTCCCATTCCTTGATCACGATAAAGAAAGTGTCAAAATAGAAACTATCCGGTCTTTGCGAAAATTGGGATATGAGGAATTACTGGGTTTAATAACTCCCGGTTTTGAAAAGGAAAATTTACTTATAAAAAAGGAAATTTTAAAAACCATACAACAGCTTGGGGACTATAATGAGCTGCAAAAAATAAGACCATTGATTGCTGCTGATGAATGGGAACTGAAAATAAATTATCTTAATATAGAGCGGTTTTTTTTGCCGGAGGAAACAGAGCGCATCAATATAGCGTCCATGATTGAAAAGGAAATAGAAATTTAAATGGGTACTGCCTTACATCAAATAACAGAGATAGCCAGTTGGTTATTTTTAATCTACGGTTCAATTATTTGTTCCGGATATCTTTTTTCTGCGGTTTTTTCATTGATGGAAATACGGGATTACAAACGAAGGAATAATTTTGTGGATGAGACGGCTATGTTGCAATCCTTAAATCTTCCTGCTATTTCCATCCTGGCACCTGCTTATAATGAAGGATTGAATATTGTGGAAAATGTTAGATCCCTTCTTACCATTAATTATCCTTCCTTTGAAATAGTGATTATCAATGATGGAAGTAAGGACGATTCCCTCAAGAAGCTCATTGAGGAATATGAATTGGAGAAACGGGATGTTTTGCATCATAATTTCATTCCTACCAAAACTATAAGGGGAATTTATAAATCCAGGAACAAAGCATTTAAAAGCCTTACCGTTGTAGACAAAGAAAACGGGGGCAAGGCCGATGCTTTAAATACTGGGATTAATATTTGCAAAAACAGTATTATATGCTGTATAGATGTGGATTGTATTCTCGAGCATGATGCGATGTTAAAACTCATAAAACCGTTTTTGAACAACGAGAAAAAGGTAATTGCCTCAGGAGGGGTTATCAGGGTTGCCAACTCCTGCGTGATTGAAGATGGGCGAATTATCGAAGTGAAATTACCCAAAAAATTTATAGCCAGAGTTCAGGTTTTGGAATATTTCCGGGCATTTTTAATGGGACGTATGGCCTGGTCCAGGGTGGATGGTTTGTTGCTTATTTCCGGCGCCTTTGGAATGTTTGATAAGCCCACGGTTATTGAAGCCGGAGGTTATAATACCAAAACAGTAGGGGAGGACATGGAACTGCTGGTTCGCATGCGGAGAATGATGCGCGAAAAAAAGGTCCCCTATACCGTTGGCTTTGTTCCGGATCCCTTGTGTTGGACAGAAGTGCCCCAAAGCTGGAAGGTCCTTCATAGCCAGCGTAACAGATGGACACGTGGAACTGCCGAAACCCTCTGGATACATAAAAAAATGATGTTTAATCCAAAGTATAAGATC
Organism: Gillisia sp.; assembly: GCA_046496275.1. GTDB lineage: Bacteria > Bacteroidota > Bacteroidia > Flavobacteriales > Flavobacteriaceae > Gillisia. Next base: position 3,398 of record JAWOHC010000207.1, on the reverse strand, counting down.
CTTGGAATGCTCAGCACGCCTTTCTGGTTTTTCTTTGAATGGCTGGCACCTATCATCGAATTTTTGGGGATTTTATTCTTTTTGTTTTTATTGATATTTAACCAGATCAACGGGGTCATTTTTTTAACATTTTTTCTGGTGGTCTATAGTTTTGCGTTCTTATTTTCAGTCACCGCCTTGTTTTTTGAGGAGTATTCTTTTCAACAATACACCAAGCCAAAATATATCTTCAGGCTTATAGGAACAGCCTTGCTTGAGCCCTTAATATACCATCCCGTTATAGTGTGGTCTGCGGTTATGGGAAATATCGACCTGATGAGAGGAAAGAAAAAATGGGGAGAGATGACCAGGGCAGGTTTAACAAATCCGGTTAAAAAGGAATAGGGATTACTAAGATTGGGGGAGTATGCGAGCTAGCGAAGGAAAATGAGCTTGTCGAAGCGTTAGAAAAAACTTCCGGTAAGATCGAAGAACCAACGAGCGTCTTGAAGTTTCCTGACTTCTTATAACAAATTGGTCAGAACCGGCTACGAGAGTTATAGATCTTTATAACGATTTGTTTTAACTTCAGGAAACGTTAGGGGAGTGCCAGCTATTCAACATGCGCTTAGCAGCTCTAAGACATTAGGCTTTACGCTGCTACTTTCCATTTTCACCGCTACACTAAAAAAAGTAGATGCTCCCGGCCCCATCAAAACGAGGATTGACCACATTATTAAAAATAGACCCGAACCTGTAACGAATCCCGAAACTGGTATAAAATGAATAATTTGAATCGAGCTGTCTTCTTCTGGTTAAAAGATCTTCATTGGTAATATTCCCTTTAGCTATATTCAGTTGGTCCCGTTGCAGCGCATAATACCCGCTAAAGTTTAGCGACAACCCCTTGTACAATCGGAGATCTGCATAACCCGAAAAAGTGAGCCTGTTCTTGGAAAAATCATGAAAATAATGGCCATAAGATGCAGAACCGCTTATTTGTCCCCACTTTTTATTTAAACTTATATCCAGGGAAAGGTTTTGCCGAAACCTCAATTCCTCGGTTTCTAAAAAAATTGTTTCTTCAATATAATTGAAATAGGAGGGTCCTATTTTATACATCAAACCTACGTAATGGTTGTTTGATTCAGCATAAGGAAAAAAGTTATATTCTACTGCAGGAGAAAGTGTCCAGGAGGATCTGTAATTACCAAAATCTGATCTTAGGATCTCGAGGTATCCTCCTGCAGCCCAGTGATTTCCGAATGACCATACGGTAGTGTTGTTACCCCTGTAATTTTCGTTAGAAAATTCAAAAGCATCTTCACCTTCACCATAACGATTTTTATTTACACTATAGCTTACGGATGTTGTAGTTTTTAACTTTTCAGTTATTCTGGAGGCAGAAAATCCTGTGCTGAAACTATTGCTGAAATAATTCTTATCCCCGTTAAGATAACCATTAAGACGGGCGTTAAATACCCAAAGATTCCAGGGATCATCCTGGGGCTCTTTTGTTCCTTCTTCGTTACCTCCAACTTCTTCCTTAAGAATTATCTGCACATTTTTTCCCTGTTCAGTCCGAGCAAGGTATTTCACAAGACCCAATTTTAAGGTCTGAACCATTTGTTGCCTTCCTTCATCATCAGTTGCGGTGGCATGCCTTACAAAAGATAGCGTATCATTTACGCCTGTGAAAATTTCCCTGCCCGTAAACTGCAATTTGTATTCGCGACCACCACTCCCAGTTACCTGATGGTTTGATAAAACAAAAACATTAGACTGGAAACGGTCATTTACATAATCAACAAAAGGAATTTCACGTTTTATAAAATCCTGATCACAATAGGATTGACAGTCCAGAAAAACCCGGATTTTTTTATTTTTTTCCTCCTGTGAATAGGAATGAGTAAGAGAAAATATGGCAAAAGCAAGGATTATGTATTTTTTCATTAAAATTTTTAAAGGAAAATGATGAATTTTTGATTTTAACCCTGTAAATATATTAAAATTGTGTTATAACCAGCAATTTGTTTTTATGCTGTATTCCTGAAAAGAAGGTTTATGAGTCTGTAGCTGCCGAAAGATCGTCTGATCTAGGGGACTGTGCCCCACAACCCCCGGAAGGGGGAGAAACAGTGTTAACAATAGAACCCGCTGCGCAAAGTCGTGAGAATTCGCGCAGCGGGTTTCCTATCTTATCACATTTCGTTTCAAGGTCTGGAAATTGAAGATTCAGCGATGTAAATGCTTGCGCAGCTGTAGCTTTGAAACGTTGAAACCTCACAAGTGTTTGAAGCCTGTGAGGTCTGTAGTATAAATTTGGAGTAGCTCAAGTTCATGAAATCGGAGATTCTACGAAATCCGATAGCCGGAGACCAATAAAACATAAATGCAAAAGGCGGCATATTTGCCGCCTTAGGTAGGATATGAATTTTTAGATTTAATTATATCTTAACAGTGCATTCATCATAGATTCTTTTTCCGGCATAGCGTCGGAATCTAAGAGAAATACCGAGCCACCCTGCTCAATCACTTTTTTAGCAGCAAGGTTCATCAGGGAAGTGTTTTGGGGTGTTTGTTTATCCTGAACCTCCACAGCCATTTTCTCCTCATCAAAGGTCCCGAAAACATCTTCTCCGTTTTGAAGGAACAGCGTGTCAATTTTCCCTTCATATATAGATGGAATAATATCCGTAATCTTTACCGAGGTTTTTTCAGGTGGTTGTTCCTTAAATTCTTTCAATTTTTCATCCTTTTGCTTTTCAAAATGAGGCTCCAGGGTTTCTACAGCTTTGGCATGGAGGTCCAAAATGTGTTGGTAGTCATTTGGATTGCCAGGAACACATTGATCATACAAATGATTATAGGTATTGGCTTCTTTATAAATAGGGAATAAATAATCTTCACAGGCAACAATTAATGGTACTGTCTCATCATGAATAATTTTATCTATACCCTGGTCTACAGCTCTAAAAAATCTTAAAAATTCATCTTTTCGTTCCTGGGTGGCTGGGGCATACCCATGTTGCGTAGCGGATGAACCTTTGTGACTTAAGTGTTTCTCTTTAAAGTCAAATCCCACGCGGTCCTCTAAAGTTTCCGGAGTAAGGTCTTCAACATCGATCTTTTCAATACTATAATTGGAAGCTTCATAAAAAGCTACGTGTTGGGGTTGTATTTCCAGAATGTAAAATCTTCCTTTTCCTGAAAACATAGGTACTAATGGCTTTAAATAAAATTCTTTTCCAATATAATGATGTTCTTCAAAATTTAGGGGAAGCAAGAAATATTCGAAAACAGTTTCCGAGACAAAAATCGCCAAACCATCAGATTGATGTCTCCAGAAATCATTGTCTTCAATTAATTTTAAAACCGGCCTGGCAAGGGTGTCAATTTTATCTTTAGAATGTCCTTCT
>JAWOHC010000336.1:0-3220 GCA_046496275.1 Gillisia sp. | reverse complement strand
AAGTTCGTTAGCCATAAATCGGGTTTTGCGTTCCATCTTCATTGATTTTTTAAATTTTAAAAGCCAGACTTCCAGTCTTTCAAGTTTTTAAAAGTAAGTTGATGCTTTATTAAAATAGTGCCAATAGAATCATAATCATTTCAAAAAAATGCTCAAATAGGAGGTGATCAGAAGACTTGAATTCAGGGAGTAGTACAAATCAAACTGCAATGCCTGGCACAATTCGAACAGTTCTTGAAGATCTGAGATTATAGCAATAAAATATAATTTTAGACTGAATGAACGGAGCCCTAAGTCGGGAGACTTTGGGCAACGAGGGGATGTCTTGGCCACTGCAGCAATACTGAAACCTGCCAGGTGGAATTCCCGGGAATTATTTCAGTACTCACCATTGCCAGAATGAACGATGAATAGAATATGGCAAAAATCCTGTTATGAAATAGCCACCAGGTTTCTTATCTAAGAATTACAGTTTTTATGTTCTTAACCTGTGTTTTTGAGTCCGCTTGCAAGGGCGGTGGTTATTTCCAGTAAAAGGGTTACCAGAGAACTTTCATCCCGATTCTTGCTTCCCCTCCATAGTCCTAAATTTTTAATTTGTAAATGATGCAGAGCCAAAAGAGCATCTTCCCTTCGGCTTAGGTTGTCCAGCAGGCTTATGCGCCGTTCTTCCCTGTTCATATCAAACATAGCATCAATCTGGTTCAGACTTTCAGAATGTTCGGTTTTTATAATATCTGTAAACTCCTGACGAACATTTTCGTCCTTGACCAATTCGGCATAAAGACTCATAACAGCGGGGGATGCATTCATAAGATTGGTTTCAACCTGAATGAGAATATAGCGCAGCAGTGGCCATTTTTCAGCAAATTCCCTAAGCTGCATGTAGCTCTCATTATCCTCTTTCTTCAGCTTTTGCAATGCATAGCCAATTCCGAACCATCCTGTAATATTAAAGCGGGATTGACTCCAGCTAAAAACCCAGGGAATTGCCCGCAAATCCCCCAGATTCCTTGTTCCAGTGCGCCGCGCGGGACGGGACCCTATTTTGCTTAATTCCAGCACATCAATAGGTGTGGCATCTCCGTAAAATTCCAGAAAAGAAGGATGGTGAATCAAATCCTGATACTTCTCTTGTGAAAACTGAGCCAGTTTTCTCAAAGCTGCCACAGGGTAGGTGGTAGTGCGCTGTGGAAAGCTGCTGTAGCCTGTTTGCAGGGCAGTTCCGGAGAGTAGCATCTCGAGGTTGTAACTGGCTGTAAGACGGTTTGCAAATTGTTGAGATATTGTTTCTCCCTGTACTGTTAACTTCATTTCTCCACTGAGGCTTCCGGGAGGCATACTTTCAAGGAAACGGTGATATTTACCTCCGCCCCTGCTTATGGTACCTCCAATCCCATGAAAAAATTTGAAGCGTACACCATTCTCTTCTGCCGTTTTGGTAAGCGCCTCTTCGGCCTGATAAATATTCCATCTACTGGCAATAATACCCCCATCTTTGTTACTATCGCTATAGCCCAGCATTACTTCCTGTATCCCGTCTTCACTTTTTTTATAGGCAGGATGTTTTAAATAACTCTCCATTACTTTATTGGATGCCAGCAAGTCATCAATGGTTTCAAAAAGTGGTACAACCTGGAAAGTATCGCTGTCAAGACCAGCTTCCCTCATAAGGATATAGACTAACAGAAGGTCACTTAAGCTCCGGGTCATGCTTACAATGAAAGCACCTATTCCCTGAGCACCGTATTTTTCTGAATGTTTTCTTACCACCCGGTAACAATCAAGTACCTTATCTGCTTCGGGGCCAAAGGATTTACCCCCTATGGCAAATGGCCTGTTGGTTGTTAATTCTTCCGTTAAAAAATCGATTTTCTTCTGCTCATTCCAGGTGCGGTATTCCGGCAGGTTTGGGTAAGTAGCTTTCAGAATTTGTTCCATCGCCTTGTCGTGAAAATCGCTGTTTTGCCTTATATCCAGGCGGGCAAGATGAAATCCAAAACTTTGCAGCGTGCGTTCTGCTGGAGCTATAAGGTCATCCACAATTCTTTTTGCCCCTATTTCAAACAAGGAAGCTTTAAGTACTCTTAGATCCTCATGAAGAACATCAGCACTTTGATAGACGGTCTGGTTCGGGGAATTTCCCTCATTCATTGTGTTCCTGAGCTGTACTAAAATCAAAGTGAGGAACTGTCGCCATGGTTCATAAGGATTCCTTTCCGCAGCTATTTTTCCTGCCTCCCCTAAAAGATTCAGCTTTTTATCAATTTCTTTTTTAAGAATATCGGGTATGGGGTTTCGTATTTGTGAAAAGCTAAGTTGTGAAACCAACTCATTTAACTGGGAATTGATGAGTTCCAAAGCAACTTTTCTTTGTTCTTTAAGGGTGCTGTCGGTAATAGAAGAAGTAACATACGGATGTCCATCCCTATCGCCGCCTACCCAGGATCCGAATTGCAACCGGGGATATGCAATTTTTTTGGGATCAAAACCCATGTCCAGCCAGCTTTGCCTTAGTTGAATATCTGTTTTTTTAAGCGCCAAAGGAAAAACCTTGCTAAGGTAATGTACTATATTAATCCTTTCTTTTTCCACTGTTGGTTTTTCCAGGTAGATCTCCCCGGTTCTCCACCACCTTTCGATTAAAGCCATAATCCCATCACTTATCACTTTTCTTTCTGAAGAAGAATAGGTGGTGTTTTCCAGTTTGATGAGTTTGAGGTAAATCTCCCTATGTAATTCCAAAATAGATATCCTCTTAGCTTCGGTAGGATGGGCAGTAAGTACGAGTGTTACACTTGTTTTTTGCAGGATTCCCTGCATTTGGTCCTGGGAAAGCCCCTGGGATTTCCACCTTTGAAAGGTCTCGCTCCAGGAACCCCGTATTGCTTGCATTCCTTTATTGTCTGCAAGTTTTCTTCGATATTGCACAGCAGCATTCTCCTCCACCAAATTCATAAGTTGAAGATACATACTTAGCACCTGGATCTGCTTTTCCTCCAGCTTAATATCATTAGGCATAGGGTTTTTAGGACTAGCCTGTGAAAGTAAATCGACCAGATCATGTTCCCCAAGCTCTTTCAAAACCTGCCGAAAGCAGTTGGTAAGGAATTCTGTATCCTTCCATATTTTGTCAAAGGATATAGCGGTAGTATTCTGTTTCATCTCATTAATTATTGATAAATAAGTTAATGTAATCAATTGAAAAATAATGAAAAAA
>JAWOHC010000319.1:0-2717 GCA_046496275.1 Gillisia sp. | reverse complement strand
TCCCGAACCAGGAAAGTGACTTTGATCTTTCGGGTGTGCAGCATTTCAGCCATTTCAACTCCAATCAACCCACCGCCTATTATCACAGCACTTTTGCAGTCTTTGGTATTTTCCTCCAGCAATTCAAGATCCTGTTTTGTTACCATGCCCTGAACTCCTTTTAGGTCTTCCCCTTCCCATCCAAATTTATTGGGAAGAGAACCGGTTGCAAGAACAAGTTTGTCATAGTTAATAGACTCCCCGGAGGAGAAGGAAAGCGTTTTAGAATCGAAATCTATAGCTTCTACCCAGGCATTTTTGAGTTCGATCCTGTTTTTCTCCCAGAACCAGTCTTCATAGGGTTTAAGATGGTCCCATTTCATATGGCCCATATATACATACATAAGGGCGGTACGCGAAAAGAAATAGTCGCTTTCGGCAGAAATTACGGTAACCTTTTTATCGGAATGTTTCCGGATATGCCTGGCCGCTGTAATACCGGATATTCCGTTGCCAATTATGACAATATGCTCCATAGATTCTTTATTTTTGTAAATTATTCTGTAACCCGGCTGGGAAAGGAATTCTTACCCCAACTTAGCCGATGTTTTTTGTCGCCAATTTGCATAGTACCTTAAAAAAAAGATATAATGAGGCAATTAGTATTTCTTCTGATGTTTTCTTCCACATTTCTTACCGCTCAAATTAACAGTTCCTATTTTGAAAAGGCCGATGGATTTTTCAAAACCTATATTGAAAACGGAAAAGTAAAGTACGCAGAAATTAAGCAGAATCCCAAGCTGCTGAATGATTTGTTAACCGAAGCAAAAAAGATTAAAGTTGCTCCTGAAAACCCCAAAGAATTTAAGGCCTTTTGGATCAATGCCTACAATCTGGCCGTAATTGACGGTATTATAAAGAATTATCCCGTAACCTCTCCTTTGGATGTAAATGGTTTTTTTGATGAGCAGAAGCATAGTTTGGGGCAGCAATCGGTAACTTTAGATGAAATTGAGCATAAGATCCTTTTTGGGGATTTCCCGGAGGAATCCCGCTTTCATTTTGTCCTGGTATGTGCAGCAAAAAGTTGCCCTCCGTTAATTTCGGAAGCTTATAAACCGGAAACCGTCGAAGCTCAAATGCAACTTCAAACGGAAAAAGCACTCAATAATCCTGAATTTATTCAGCTTAAAAATAATAAAGTCCTTTTTTCTGAAATCATGAAATGGTTTAAGGATGATTTCACCAAGGACGGAAAATCATTGATAGAATATGTGAATCAATACCGAAAAACACCAATTCCTGAAACTATGGAGATTGGGTTTTATGATTATAACTGGGAATTAAATGAATATTAGAAGCCTTTTCTACAGCTCATTATTAATAATTCAGACTGCTCAGGAATTGAGTTTTTTTTGGTAATACGAATGCAATTCCTCAGGCCCGGCACCAAAATATTTTTTTAAGTGAATCCGGAAAAACAGGTAATTCACTTTCCATATCCCATATTCATCATACCTGCGGGCGGAGGTTGTAAGCCATTGTTTAATAACCACAAACTGATTTTTTCGATACAATTTTTCAATTAGGACATTGTCTTCATAAACGATAAAAGATTCATCAAAACCCCCTGTTTCATCAAAAAGCTGTTTTTCCACAAACAGCGACTGATCGCCTCCCCGGCAAAACTTATGATTGATTCTTGTAAACCAGCTCATCAAATTTAGAAACCAGTGATCTTTGTCAAATTTCATGCGAAAACAACCGGCTTTATTTAAATTGCGATATGCTTCGGTGATAAAACGATCAAAATCCTTTGGCGGGAGAGAATCGGCATGAAGGAAATACAGGATGCTGCCGGATGCTATTTTTGCTCCCGCATTCATTTGCCTGGCACGGCCTTTTTCAGAAGAGATGAGGATGGCCTGAGATTGTTGCTTTACAAGTTGTACAGTTTTATCTATACTACCTCCGTCTACCACGATGATTTCACGAATAAATCCGGAAGAATATTCCGCAAGAAGTGTTAGAAGCTTTAAAATCCGGGCCTCTTCATTTAATACGGGGATGATAATGCTAATCATCTTCCGCTTATTTTTGTTCATTCAGGTTCCAGTTGTAATCCTCAAATGTGATTTTAGCCCCTTCCCTGATCTTAATGTCTGAATATAGATTTACATATTCCCTTAAAGAACCTATCCCGCGTACCAGGTAATCTTTTTCATACCAGTCTAAAATTGAAGAAAGTTGAGCCGAGCCTTCGCTGATGTTGTTCTTATCTGAATTCATGAAATCCCGGGTCACCTGTTCTAGTTGTTCATTTATTTTATCTGCTGTAAAGGCTTCATTTAATAATTTTGGGCAGGAAACGGAAGCGCAATTAATAGCAAAATGTATGCGTGGTTCGTTCATTTTTCTTAAAATGCTGTGCTCAATTCCCCCTAACGACATCATGACATCACCCACGGGTACTATAGCTTTTGTCCAGGGACCGCTAAGGTCCTTGATGCTTTTTACCGGATAATTTTTCAGGATCAAATCTACCGTATAGGCATTGTACAAATTGATATAGTACGCCAGCTGCTCCTGAACAGACCAGGTGTTATCTGGCATGTTTTCAGAAAGCATATTCAGGTAGCCATCCAGTTCCTGTCGGTCATTTTTAAAAGCTTTGTAATTTACATCTCCATTGGCATCTACATGTTTTTGCAGCAATTTGGTCCAGCCGCTATGATCCA